>JAJTBP010000277.1 GCA_021286825.1 Marinilabiliales bacterium
ACTCTCATACGACGGCCGTAACAGGGAACCGGTTACCCTACCTGCAAAGTTTCCGCTGCTGCTGGCGCAAGGAGTAGAGGGTATTGCTGTTGGCCTCGCCTCCAAGATTTTGCCCCATAACTTTGTGGAACTTCTGGATGCCTCCATCGCCTGCCTAAAGAATGAACCCTTCGAACTCTTTCCCGACTTTCCTACCGGAGGATACCTGGACGTCTCCAAGTACAACGATGGACTGCGGGGTGGTGCCATCAAGATCAGGGCCAAGATCGACAAACTGGACAACAAGACACTCGTCATTTCAGAGATACCCTATGGCCGGACTACAACTTCCGTGATTGAATCGATCATCAAAGCCTATGAAAAGGAGAAGATCAAGATCCGAAAGATCGATGACAACACGGCGGCCAACGTGGAAATACTCGTCCATTTGCTTCCGGGAACCAGTTCAGACAAAACCATAGATGCCCTCTATGCCTTTACCGATTGTGAAGTGTCGGTCTCGCCGAATTCCTGCATCATTGAAGATGACAAGCCGCATTTCATGCCCATCAGCGAAATTCTTCGCAGATCGGTTGCCAATACCGTTGATCTGCTGCGTCTCGAATTGGAGATACACAAGGCAGAACTGGAAGAACAATGGCATTTTTCATCACTCGAGAAAATCTTCATCGAAGAGAGAATATACAAGGATCGGGAATTTGAAGAATCCAACAGCATGGATGAGGCCATCCAGCACATCGACAAGCGGCTGATTCCATGGAAACCACTATTCAAGCGGGAAATCACCCGTGAGGATATCTTGAAGCTGATGGAAATCCGGATGGGACGCATCCTGAAATTCAACACCTTCAAAGCCGATGAACTGATTCGTTCCATCGAGGAAGAGATTAGGGAGACCCAACACCACATCGATCACATCATCGATTTTGCCATCAACTGGTACGAAAAACTCAAAGCCAAATATGGCAAGGGTCGTGAACGAAAAAGTGAGATCCGTTATTTCGAAAACATCGAAGCCACCAAGGTAGTGGTAGCCAACGAGAAGCTTTACATCGACCGGGAAGAGGGGTTCGTCGGTACTGCACTCAAAAAGGCAGAATATGTCTGCGACTGCTCCGACATTGATGACATCATCGTTTTTCGCAAAGATGGAACCTATTTTGTCTCAAAGGTTTCGGAAAAGGCTTTCGTGGGCAAAAACATCCTCCATGTCTCCGTTTTTGAAAAAAACAACAACCGAACCATCTACAACCTGGTTTACAGGGATGGCAAAGGCGGCAACAATTACATGAAACGATTTGCCGTCACTGGCGTGACAAGGGATAAGGAGTACAACATGACCTTGGGTACAGACGGATCGCGGATCCTATATTTCAGTGCCAATCCAAACGGCGAGGCAGAAGTATTGCGGATCACCTTCAAGCCTCGGCCCAAACTCAAGAAGCTGATCGATGAGATCGACATGGGTGAACTGGCAATCAAAGGCAGGGCCTCCATGGGAAATCTGGTATCAAAAAATGAAATCCATAAAATCACCCTGAAGGAAAAAGGCAACTCAACACTGGGTGGCCGAAAAATCTGGTTCGACGAGGATGTGCTTCGCCTGAATGCCGATACCAGGGGTACCTATCTTGGAGAATTCAGCGGAGACGACAAGATCCTTGTGGTCGACAAAGAGGGATGCTTCCATCTCTTCAGCTATGATCTGGAGAATCACTTCGAAAAGAACATGCTGTCCATTACCAAATTCAATCCGGATCTGGTCGCCTCGGTCCTCTATTTTGATGCAGAACAGAACTTCCATTATCTGAAGCGGTTTCAGATCGAGGCCAACGCCGGAAAACAGTGCCGGTTCATCGGTGAGTTTCCGGAAAACAAACTGGTAGTCATCTCCTGGGAAAAATATCCGAGATTTGAAGTCTCATTCGGCGGAGCCCATGAAAGCAGGGAAAAGGAGATCATCGATGCAGCCGAATTCATCGCCGTGAAATCATACAAAGCCAAAGGAAAAAGGATATCCACCTTTGAAGTCCGGCAGATCACGGAAATTGAACCCATCGTCCGCGAAGAGGAGATGGTAAGTGTGGAAGAAACCGAAGAGGCCACTCCCCTGCCAACCGAGGAATTTGAATTGATGAAGGATATTCCGTTTGAAATCATCAGACCCGGAAACGACGGAGAACCCGATCAAATGGAACTAATCTTCGAATAATGAGAATCTTCCTAACCGGATACATGGGTTGTGGCAAATCCACCATGGGGCGCAAACTGGCTGCAAAACTAAACCTGCACTTCATCGATCTGGACAAGTACATTGAGGAACGCAATTTCAAGACCGTTCCGGCCATTTTTGCCCAGGAAGGAGAAAATGGTTTTCGGGAAAAGGAGCGGCAAGCCCTGGAAGAGGTTACCCAATTCGAAGATATCGTCATCGGAACCGGAGGTGGAGCTCCCTGCTTCTTCGACAACATGGAAAGAATGAACCGGTCCGGAATCACCATCTACCTTGCCCCCGATACCGACATCCTGGCCACAAGATTGCTGAAATCAAAGACCGAACGACCGCTGATTGCCGGTAAAGACCGGGCAGAACTAGAACTGTTCATCCAGAACGCTCTTCTGGTCAGGGCTCCATTTTATGAACAATCCAAAATCATCATCAGGGGCAGGAATGACATCGAAGCGGAAGAGGTCCTTCAGGAAATTGAAAAGCACATCCGGCTACAGAACCCATCCTGCTGATCAGACTCCAGGCCTTGACCGGACTTTCTCCTGTCTCATCCGATGCATGCATCCATAATCGTTGATTGAGCGAACTCCGCACTCCATTCTCCATCCCGCCCTTTCTACTGATTCTGATTGCGTTAACCTGTTTGATCCCTTATTTTCATCCGGAATAACAGATGCAAAGGGCAGGTTTGTCTCGGCACCGATCCCCCGTGAACATAAAAAAACTTGGTTCCGCTGAACACAACCAAAGTGATGAAAACTTCATGTTACCTGATAGGATGATGAGGGCATGGGAATCCACTCCACCACCTGCTGCCATGCGGGGACCCGGAGCAAAATGTCAAATCGCCGGTCAACACTTCGGTGATCGGTGTCTTTCTGAAGTTGAGATGGTAAGGTTCAATCGAACCTGAGGGCTTTGTCAGGAGAAATTCTAGAGATGTACCAGGAGGGCAACAGCAACATCAGGAAAGTGAGTAGAAGGGTAAAGAAATTCAGCAACAACAGGTGGGATAGCTGAAGGTTGACCGGTACATATTCCAGATAATAGGTGGTTGCATCCAGCCTGAAGAGCCCAAACCGTGTCTGCAAAATGCAAATGCCGATGCCTACCAGATTGCCCCACAACATCCCTCGCCCGATCAGGAACAGACCCAGATAGAGAAATACCTTACGAATGCTGAAGTCGTGGCATCCCAAGGCCTTTAGGGTCCCAATCATGGAGGTCCTTTCGAGAATCAAAATCAACAGGCCTGAAACCATGTTGAATCCGGCTACCACCAGAATCAGTCCGAGGATGATCCAGACATTCATGTCCAGAAGATTGAGCCAATCGAATATCTGGGGATACCGTGAGGTGATGCTGACTGCTCTTACCATGGTTGAATCCGAATCCGAATAGTGCAGGGTCATCTTCTTGACCTGACCACTCAATTCATTCAACTGGTCAAAATTTTCCAACATGATCTCATATCCACTTACCTGCTGCTTATCCCAGCCATACAACTTGCGTATCTGTTGAATATCACCAAGCACATACAGTTTATCGAACTCTTCCAGACTGGTGCGATAGATACCGGAAATGTAAAATCGCCGCATCCGCTGTCCGCTGCTGCCCTGATCCAGGAAATAGCAATAAAGGGGATCGCCAAGTTTGAGCCTGAGCTGTACGGCAAGGGTAGCAGAGATCATGACCTTGTCGGAGGTCAGTGAATCGTTCAACTGCAGCACATTCCCTTCTACCAGGTTTGATTTGAAAAATGTCCAATCAAAATCAGTACCCACGCCTTTCAGAATCATTCCGGCAATCTCACCATCTGTCTTGATGATTCCGGGTTTTGTCCCAAAAACGGAGAGGTGTTGAATGCCCTTCAGCCTTCGCAAATCAGCCAGCCAAGGTTGGTCTGCCTGGATTGGAAGTGTTTCAAATGAAGTATTGGAATCAAAATTCTCCAGTTGGATGTGGGCGCCAAAACCAATGACCTTGTTTCGGATCTCTTTTTTAAAGCCCGTTACGATGGCGACCGAAAGGATCATGATGGCCATGCCGAAGGCGATCCCAAAAAGTGCAAAAGAGAGGATCGAGCGCGAAAAACGCTTTTTGTTTTCCTTGTCGGAAAAGATCCTTCTGGCAACAAACCGTTCGAAATTGATGGAAGCCACTATGCTTTGTTTGGGATAAAAGTAACAATAATATCCGTGCTTCATCCCCTCCTTTTTTTTACCTTTGGCAACAATTCTACACCTTTTCGTATGCAAGTCAAAGCCAAAAAAGGACTGGGCCAGCATTTTCTGAGAGATCACGGCATTGCCTCCGATATCGTTGACGCATTGCAGTTGGACGGACGAACCCACGTTCTGGAGATCGGTCCGGGAATGGGTGTTCTGACCAGGTATCTCCTGCAAAAATCTGATTTTCACACCACTGTCATCGAGATAGACAGGGAATCGGTGGCCTATTTGAAAAAGA
>JAJTBP010000278.1 GCA_021286825.1 Marinilabiliales bacterium
ACCCGGTCCCTCGATCACCCAATCAGACGGTGCTTTTTTCTCAAACCGGCATTCGTTGCAAATGAACTCCTCGACCTCACCATAGATGTCTTTTCGGCCAGTGATTCGATAGATCTCCTCTCCCCTCATCCAGGCAGTCACTTTGCCTGAACACTTTGGGCAGTCCCGGTGGGCATCCATCGGCTTCAAAAACCAAACCCTGTTTTTAAACCGGAAGGTTTTGTCTGTTAAGGCTCCTACCGGACAAACATCGATCATGTTTCCGGAGAAGTCATTGTCGATGCCGTTCTGAATATAGGTGGAGATCTCGGCGACATCGCCCCTGTACAGGATGCCGTGACGCCGCTCATTTGTGAGCTGGTCGGCAGTGAATACACAACGATAGCATAGGATACACCGATTCATGTGCAGTTGAATCTTGTCACCAATGTCCTGGACTTCAAAGGTTCTTTTGGTTTCGATAAACCGCGATTCTTCCCGGCCATTGTTATAGCTCAGGTTCTGCAAGTCGCATTCGCCGGCCTGATCACAGACGGGACAATCCAATGGATGGTTGATCAGCAGGAATTCAACGATTGCCTTGCGGGTATCCAACACCTCCTGCGACGTGATGTTCTGCACCACCATGCCATCTGCGACCGGTGTTCGGCAAGAAGCCACCAATTTAGGCATGGGTCTGGGGTCTTTTGCCGATCCTTGTGCTACTTTGACCAGACATGTCCTGCATTTTCCTCCTGAATCTTTCAGTTTGGAATAATAGCACATGGCAGGAGGAACGATGTTTCCACCTATTTTTCGCGCAGCCTGAAGGATTGTTGTTCCCTCTTCCACTTCAATGGTCTGGTTGTCAATGGTTACTTTCAACATTCGGACAGACGAAATTCTGGTTGATTATTCATGTTTCTTCATTCAATGAATTTGCGACACTGGGCAAACAGCAGCTTCTACATGCGCCTCAAACTCTTGTCTGAAGTGCCGTATGGCACTGGCTACTGGCCAAGCCGCCGCATCACCGAGCGGACAGATGGTGTTGCCTTCGATCTTACCGGCAATACTCACCAGCAAATCGATGTCTTTTTGCCTTCCTTTCCCGTGCTCTAAACGGTGAAGCACACTTTCCATCCAACCCGTTCCCTCTCTGCAAGGAGAACATTGTCCACAGGATTCGTGATGATAGAAACGTGCGAGGTTCCAGGTATTTCGGACGATGCAAGCCTCTTCATCAAAGACGATGAAACCGCCCGAACCGAGCATCGATCCACTCACGAAACCTCCATCTGCCAGTGACTCATAGGTCATTAGCCTCTCTTCACCGGAAGCCGTTTGTAGTATCAGATGGGCGGGCAGGATCGGCACGGAGGATCCTCCAGGGATGACTGCCTTCAACGCTTTTCCACCCTTTATGCCACCACAGTATTTGTCACTGTACAAGAACTCCCTGACACTTAGGCCGAATTCAATTTCATAGACTCCTGGATTGTTGATGTTTCCACAGGCCGAGATCAGTTTGGTCCCGG
This sequence comes from Marinilabiliales bacterium, assembly GCA_021286825.1. GTDB lineage: Bacteria > Bacteroidota > Bacteroidia > Bacteroidales > Prolixibacteraceae > CAINVV01. The sequence goes on from JAJTBP010000278.1 coordinate 1,518, forward strand.
TACTCTTTCCTACACCATATCCGGCATATTCACCACCCCCATGGTTAACAATGAAGCCGATATTGGCCAGGGTTTCCACGTTGTTGACCACAGTGGGGCAGCCATAAAGGCCAACGACCGCAGGAAATGGTGGTTTGATCCGTGGATTTCCCCTTTTCCCTTCCAGCGATTCGATCTGGGCTGTCTCTTCTCCACAAATATAGGCACCGGCCCCTGAGTGGACATGCAATTCCAAGTCATAACCTGTCCGTAGAATGTCTTTGCCGAGAAAGCCATTTGCATGGGCTTCCCTGATGGCTTCATTCAGGATGCCAATGATGTATTTGTACTCCCCTCTCACATAGATATATCCGGTGTTGACACCCAATGCATAGCAGGAACAAATCATTCCTTCAATCAGCAAATGGGGTATCTTTTCCATCAGGAACCTGTCTTTAAAGGTACCAGGTTCACTTTCATCGGCATTGCAGATCAGGTAGCGGGGTTTGCCGGACTTGCGATCCAAAAAACTCCATTTCATTCCGGTTGGGAATCCAGCTCCGCCTCTTCCCCTTAGACCGGAGAGCTTCACCTCCTCTACCACCTCTTCAGGCGACATGGTGGTAAGTGCCTTTTCTACAGCAGAATATCCCCCCGCATTCTGAAATACACCGAAGGATCGTATACCTGGAATATCAATCTTGTCTAAAAGAATTTTTCTATCCATTTTGATTTTTCAGGTTTGTCTTCATTCCCTTGAGCTCTCAGTTCCTCAAGGATCTGATCTATTTTTTCTTCTGTCAGGAATTCATAAAATTGCGTGTTTACCTGCATGACGGGTGCAGATCCGCAAGCGCCGAGACATTCAACCTCTTTGAGCGTAAACAGGCCATCGGATGTGGTTTCGCCTGGGTTGATATTCAGTTTCTTCGCGAGGTAAGCGGATATGCGCTCCCCACCACATATGGCACATGGACCAGTCCTACAGACTTCAATTACATGCCTGCCGACCGGGTCAAGATAATACTGGGTGTAGAATGTAGCCACCTCATATACTTCAATTGGTTGAATATGAAGCAGTGATGCGACATAATCCATCACATCCACACTCAAATATCCTCCCAATTCCTCTTGGGCAATGTGTAATATCGGAAGCAATGCCGATTTTTCCCTGCCAGCAGGATATCTGCCTTTAATTTTTTCTATTTTTTCCAACACAGCCGGAGAGAAGGTAACATTTGTACCTTCTTTCTCGCGCACCGGTCGAATGATTTCTCTGTCAGACATTACAATCTCTTTTTACATTAATCCTATCAGGCATCCAATTCGCCGGCAATCACATTCATACTGCTCATGGTCAGAATGGCATCGGATAAAAATGAACCCCTGATCATTTCCGGATAAGCCTGATAATAGACAAAACAGGGTCTTCTGAAGTGCAACCGGAAAGGGGTCCTGCCGCCATCGCTCACGAGATAAAATCCCAATTCTCCGTTTCCACCTTCCACTGCGTGGTAAACTTCGCCTACAGGAACTGCGACTTCACCCATTACAATCTTAAAATGCCAGATGAGCGCCTCCATGTTGCTATAAACCTCTTGTTTTTCAGGAAGGAAAAACTCAGGGACCTCCATGTGAAAATTGCCTTCCGGCAGATTTTCCAGCGCGTTTTTTATCAGTTTGATGCTTTGCCAGATCTCTTCCTGTCTCACACAAAAACGATCGTAGGTATCCCCCTGGGTACCAACGGGTATGATAAAATCGAAATCATCGTAGGAGGAATAAGGATTGGCAACTCTTACATCATAATCTACGCCTGCAGCCCGAAGGCAAGGGCCGGTAAAACCCCAATTGAGCGCCCTTTCTGCCGTGATGCCACCTACACCCACCGTTCGGTCCATGAAGATTCTGTTTCGAATCAACAACTTCTCGAACTGATGCACCACATCCGGCAACTCATCGATAAATTTTCTGATTTTACGAATGACTTCCGGAGTAAAATCTCTTTCGAATCCTCCTATTCTACCGAGGTTGGTGGTCAAACGGGCACCACAAATCTCCTCATAGATTTCGTATATTTTTTCTCTTTCCTGAAATACATAGACAAACCCCGTCAAAGCCCCACTATCCACACCAATCACGCTATTACAGATGAGATGATCTGCTATTCTGGCCAATTCCATCAAAATGATTCGCATGTAATCAATTCTTTTGGAAGTTTTGATACCAAACAACTTTTCAACGGTGGTCTGCCAACCAATGTTGTTGATGGGAGAAGAACAATAATTCATCCGGTCGGTAAGGGTGGTGATTTGGTAAAAACTCCTCCTTTCCGCCAGTTTTTCAAAGGCTCGGTGAATGTATCCAATGGTCTGCTCTGTATCGATGATGGTCTCCCCGTTCATCGTCAGAACATTTTGGAAAATGCCATGGGTCGCCGGATGTGTAGGTCCAAGATTTAGGGTACTGAAGTTTTTATCGTAATCTTCAGGACGTACCAAAACATGTTCTTTACCTAGGTGTTCCATAGTGTACTATCTGCCAAAAAAACGATCATCCTTGTCTTCTCTGGTCTGATCTTCCAGCGGATATTCCTTTCGCAATGGAAAATAATCCAGATACTCTACATTGAGAATCCTTTCGAGTTTGGGGTGGTTGATAAATTGGATGCCAAAAAAATCATAGGTTTCCCGCTCCATCCAGTTTGCTGCGGCAAACAAGGAGGTCATGGATTCAATTTCCGGGGTGTTAATCGCCAAAAATGCCTTCACCCGAATTCTGGCATTGGTCCTAAAATTGTGTAGATGATAGATGACTCCCAATGGCAATTCCCTGTCCGGATAGTGTATACCTGTCAGGTCAGTAAGAAAATCAAAGCCAAGTTCTTCTTTCAGAAACTTAATGGTTTCAAGAATCACTTCTTTGTTTACCGTGAGGGTCAACAGATCACCGGTCGAATCAACAACCGGTGGTTGATTCGGAAATCGGGCAATCAATTGATCTTGAATCGAGGAGATATCCATGGTTATTTGATTCCGTATTTTTCCAGTAATGCTTTGTATTCAGGAGAGTACCGCCTTCTGAGGGATTCGTTGCCTACCAGTTCCTGTATTTTCATGAATCCATCCAAGATTTGTTCGGGTCTTGGCGGGCATCCCGGCAC
>JAJTBP010000008.1 GCA_021286825.1 Marinilabiliales bacterium
CGGAGAGAATCCGGGAGCTGGAAGTATGCCCTGTTTACCGTTCTCTATACCACGGCAGCCGCCTGGATCATGGCCTTCATCACCTTTAACCTCGTTTCCCTATTTCTTTAGTCATGGAGATGCAGGAATTGATCGTATTCGTTTTGGTGACCATTGCAGCCATTCTGGTTGGCATCCGACTCTTCAAAAGTTTCAGGCGGATCGGTACCGATGATCCGTGCGGAGGATGCGGCAAGAGTTGTGAGGGATGCCCGGTCTCACCGAAAAACCGGACGAAGAGGGGCTGATGAACGGATTTTGGGTTACCGCAACGGAAGGACAGATTGTTATGATTTTGTTATCTGTCCGTATGATACCTAAGTCAAGACCGACTATTTTTTAATTTCACGGTTCAATAGAAAGATTACGGATGAAGAAGATTTTTTCCGGGGAGGCGTTCGAGGTAATGCGCATCCGGAATTTCAGGTTGTTTATGATTTATCGGTTCATGATGACCACTGCCGCTTTGATGCAGTCGGTTGTTGTGGGGTGGTTGCTTTACAACATCACGCACAATGTGCTGTCTTTGGGGATGATCGGCCTTACTGAGGTGATCCCGCAAGTGAGTATTGCCCTTTTTGCCGGCCATTTTGTGGACATCTGGGACAGAAAAAAGATCATCTTTTACACCACATCGCTGCTGTTGTTGAGTTCTATCATCCTGGTAGTCTACAGTCTGCCGAACCTTCATCTGCAAACCTTGCTGGGCATCTGGCCAATTTTTGTCACCATCTTCATCACGGGTCTGTCGCGCGGGGTGTTGATGCCAGCCAATGCTGCCCTGCTGGGACAGCTGGTTCCCCGTCGGTTGCTGACAGGTGCTGCCACCTGGAACAGCACCACCTGGCAGGTTGGAGCCGTTACCGGTCCGGCGCTGGGCGGCCTCGTCTACGGCTTTTTCGGTATCTTGCCGGCACTGATGTTGGTGATGGGCCTCTTTCTTGCCTGCACCGTGATGTTGTTGTTCATCCCCAACCAGGGACGGGTGGTCATTCCCGAAGGAAGCGAAGAGGGCATTTTCCCAAGAATGAAGGAGGGGATTCATTATGTTTTCAACAATCAGGTGTTGCTGGGTGCCTTTGCACTCGATATGTTTGCTGTTCTTATTGGCGTAGCGGTGGCGTTCTTCGTGCCTGTCCGGCAGTTGGGGCCATCCTGATGTCGGTCGTTTTGACCTTCTACCCACCCGTCAAACGTTCCGGTCCGCTGTTGTTGATGAGCGTCTTCGGATTTGGAGTTACCATGGTCGTCTTTGCCTTGTCGACCAATTTTTACCTTTCTGCCTTTGTGCTATTTTTGAGTGGCGCCTTTGATGATGTGAGTGTCATCATCCGTTCCAGCATCCTGCAACTTTTTACGCTGGATGAGATGAAGGGAAGAGTTGCTGCAGTAAACAGCATCTTCATCGGCTCATCCAACGAGTTGGGGGCCTTTGAGTCGGGTGTAACGGCACGAATGATGGGGCTGGTTCCCTCGGTGATCTTCGGTGGGGTCATGACCCTGCTGGTCGTGGCTGTTGCGGCCACCACCTCACCGACCTTGCGCAAGCTGGAATTACGAAAATTCGCTCATGGCAAGGGGTAGGACGGAGACGGAGACGGGAAACCGGAGACAGGAGACAGGAGACGGGAGACCGGAGACCGGAAACGGGAGATAGGAAAAATGCTTGATTGGCCCTGAAGAAAAAGCAAACCAAGATCAGGGGTTGTCAGATGAAAATGCCTGCCGGTGAGCAGGGGAAGAAATAAAAAAGAAGCAGGGAGTTTGGCTATTTTGGCCGGACTCCCTGCTTCCGTATTGGGACTGAATCAAAGTTGCAGCTTGAGTACTTCGGCAATCTGAGGGATGGTCAGGTCGCCTCTTTCACCGATGCCGGTGAAACCTCTTGCGGCAAAACGGTCGCATACAACGGGAATGAACTCCTCTCCGATGCCATAAGCCGAAAGGGTGGTTGGAATGCCTACTGATTCGAAGAAGGAGACAGTCTGGGCGATGGTGGCATCGATCCTTTCCTCTTCGGTGCCGGAGACGACTCCCCACACCCGTTCACCGTATTGCAAAAGCTTCTCCTTTTTGTTTTCCCTTTTCACCTTCATAAGGCCCGGAAGCACTATGGCCAATGTCCGGGCATGGTCGATGTTATGGAAAGCCGTTAACTCATGACCGATCATGTGGGTGGCCCAGTCCTGGGGAACGCCGCAGCCGATCAAGCCGTTGAGCGCCATGGTGGCTGCCCACATGAAGTTGGCGGCTGCATCGTAATCCCGTTTGTTGGCCATCACCTTCGGACCCTCTTCGGCCAAGGTCAGCAGGATGGATTCGGCAAATCGGTCCTGGATTGGCGCATTGACCGGATAGGTGAGGTATTGTTCGATTACATGGACAAAGGCGTCCACAATACCATTGGCGATCTGCTTGTCGGGGAGTGAAAAGACGACGGTCGGGTCGAGGATGGAAAACTTCGGCATGACGGCTCTGGAGGCAAAGGCCAGTTTTTCCTGTGTGGATACCCGGGTAACGACGGCAGTGCTGTTCATTTCGGAGCCGGTGGCAGGCAAGGTCAGGACACTGCCGAGGGCAATGGCCTTGGTGGCCGTCAGACGGGAACGCTGGGCCAGAAAGTCCCAGGGATCCGCTCCTTCCCAGCAGGCTGCTGCGGCGATGAACTTGACACCGTCCAAAACCGATCCGCCTCCAACGGCAAGGATGAAACCTACCGCTTCCTTTTTGACGATCTCGACGGCTTTCATCAGGGTTTCGTAATGCGGGTTGGGTTCAATGCCTCCAAACTCTACCGTATCAAACCCTTGGAGGGCCAACTTAACCTGATCATAGACGCCATTGCTGAAGATGCTTCCTCCGCCGTAGGCGATCATCACTTTGGTACCGGCAGGAACGAGCTGACTCAACTTGCCGATTTGCCCCTTTCCAAAGAGGATGTTTACCGGATTAAAAAAATCAAAGTTTTGCATGGTTATACTTTTTGCATGGTTTCTGGATGTGAAGTGGAGGGTGGGGTCTCAACATCCATGCGTAGACCTGCCCGAATCCGTAAGGAATCGTTCCTCCGGGATTGGAAATCAGGACAGGTAGAATGGTGAAGTTTCCTCCGTTTCCACCAGCCAATTTAACGCAAAACTTTGGAAAAAGGTACGGAAGCGTGGAAGTTTATTCGAGAAAATAGCGGTCCAGAAATCCCTTGCCGACCGGTTGAACAGGGTTGAGTTGCCGGGTACGATAAGCCATGCGTGCGATCTTTTCAATGGCAACCGTATGGTCAAATGCATTTTGGACCGATTTTCCCCAACAAAAAGGACCATGACCATACACCAAAATGCCAGGGATGCGTGCCGGATCAATTTTTCCGGCACGGAAAGTTTCCACAATGGCTTTACCCGTTTCGGTTTCCAGATCACCTTCGAGTTGCTGCGCGGATAGGGGGAGGGTGCAGGGAATCTCTCCGTTGAAGAAATTGGCGTGGCTGATGCCCAGCGGCGGAATGCCCAACCCCGCCTGGGCCCAACAGCTGGCATATTCCGAGTGTGAATGGACGATAGATCCGATCTCCGGGAAGTTTTGGTACAGGACCAGATGCGTGTGGGTATCCGAAGAGGGCTTTAGATCACCCGACTGCACTTTGCCATTCAGGTCAACCACCACCATGTCTCCGGGTACCATCTCATCATACGAAATGCCCGTTGGCTTGATGACAACCAGTCCGCTCTTTCGGTCAATGGCACTCACATTTCCCCAGGTAAAGATGACCAAACCCTGCTCCTGGAGCTTTAGACTGGCTTTATAGACTTGCAATTTCAGGTTTTCAAGCATGTGTCGAAAAATTTTCTGACATCAAAAATGGCAATATAATTTTAATTGATAACGGATCGATGTAAAATAATTATAAGATTATAGAAATTTGCAGATATTCATGACAATTATTAATTTCACGGTTATCAAAGGATCAGTCCTCCAAGTTGCGTGCAGTTCCGTGCGCCACTTGCTTGTGTTGCAACATTTTTCCTTTGTCTAACCATAAAAACGGATGAACATGAAGTCAACCTTTCCGATTCTACTGTTGGTGTGCTGGATCTTTTCCCTTGAGACGGTGGCACAGTCGACCGATAAAAAGGCATTGCGTGAAAAGAGACGCTTGGAAAAGCAACAGGAAATAGCGGCATTGATTGATTCGAAGGTTTTCGTTTTCAAAGCGGAGCGGGCTTTCCCGACAGGATTTCAAACCATGAGTCTGACAAGCAATCCCAACTTTGTCCGCTTCGCTCCCGAACGGCTGGAGGGGTCGATGCCCTTTTTCGGGAAAGCCTATTCTGCGCCTCTGAATGGTGAAGCGGGGATCAAGTTTGATGGCAAACCCGTGAAATTTACTGTTGTCAAAGAGAAGAAGGGGTTTCGCATAGCGGCAGAGGTGAAGGGAGAAAGCGAACCTTATCAGCTCCATCTTTCGGTTGGCTTGGAGGGGAGTGCGACCCTGAGCATCACTTCGATCCACAAATCCCCCATTTCCTATGCAGGAGAAATCTTTCCCGTAGAGCAGGAGAAGAAGTAGCCCCTCGGCTATTCGGAGATCGGCATTTTGGCCATTTTACGCTCTTCCCGCTTGTAATGGTTGAATTTGTAGGAGAGTGAAAAGCGGAATGGCATGTCCACGGTCGTGGTGATGTGCTGGGAAAAGGTGGTATCGCTCACGAATTCTTTTTGTTTGTACAGTCCCAGAAAATCACGACAGGTGAGGGAGAAGGTCAGTTTTCTGTCCAAAAAGGTCTTTCGGAAAGTGATCCCGCCCAAGAAGAATTCATCCACACTCGTTTGAGTCGTTTCGGAGGGACCAAAATAGGAGAAATCCAGTTCCAGCAAGGTGTTGGGAGAGAAGATAAAATCGGCAGTCGCTGTGGAATAAAACTGTTGGTAGCGCTTTTGGCTGAGGGCACTTCCGTTGGTGACCTGGAGGGAGGAGGTGATGTAATCTGCTTTTTCGTTGAATCGCAGCCATTTGGACGGACACCAGTCGGCGATGAGTTCCAGTCCGCCGGTTCTTTCGCTACCCCTGTTTTCATACTGACTTCCGAGGATGTTGTCGTGAAGCACCGATCGGATCAGCTCGATCTTGTTGGCGGTTTCGTAATAGTAGAGTTCTGCGGTCAGTGAGACCTTGCCAGCATGGGATAGATAATCGAGCGACCATTTGTTGGTCTTTTCATTTTTCAGATTGGGATTGCCGCTTCGAACGTTGTAGAAATCATACCATCGGGGTAGGGGATCCAGTTGGGTGGTTTTGATGAGGTCGGTACGGCGACTGTAGGAAAACTGCAATTCCTGCAGGCTGTCAATTTTGAAGGAGCTGTTCAAGGAGGGATAGAGATCAAATTCGTCTCTGGGGTAACGCTCGGTTTTGGTTTGAAGACTTCGGTTGAGGTATTCTGCCCTCAATCCGGCCTTGAGGGAAAAGATTCTGCTTTTGTACTGCCAACTGCCATAACCCGCATGAATGGTACCGTTGTAATGGCTCTCCTGGATTGTGGTATTGGGCAAGAAAGCAGTGGTGATCTCCGATTGATAATTCTCCGTTTCCCTGGTTCCCGAATATTTGTAGCCGGTCTCCCAAAGGCTTTTTTTTCCTTCCGGTGAAGCATAGTCCAGGCTGAGTTGCCAATCGTCGTAATTTTTATCCAGGTTGGTATGCCGGAACATGGCCGCAGAGGAGGAGGTAGCCTCCACCCGGTTTTCAAACAGATCGTGATAATTCAGATCATTCCAAAGTCCTGAAAGGGAGAGCAGTCCGCCCTTGCTCCCAAATCTGTGGTCGAAGGAGAAGTCGGCACCGCCATAATGGCCATTCCGGTCGTTGTGATCGGTGGCGGCGAAATGATCGTTCTGTCCACTATTCAGGGTCTGATTCATCTGCCAATTGCCGTCGTTTTGAATCTGCAGGTTTCCCATGTTGGCGCTGAAAGAGAGTTTGTTGTCATCATTGGCCTGAAAATCCAAACCGGCCCTGAAACCAGTATTGGTTCTGCCGGCCGATTGTTTGCCCTCTTTGATCAGTAGGGAATTGTCGGAAGGTATTTGGGTCAAGGTGGATACGTTGCCCCTGTTCTTTCGGTTGTTGTGGTCCACCCCGGCAAAAAGGGCTATTTTGTTCTTTTTGTAGTTGATCAGCAGATCCGACGAGTAGCCTCCCAGATGGTCGGTAGCCTCCAGAAGGTTGCCGTTCAATCCGTCCAGGGCATTTTTTTTGGTCACCAGGTTGATGATTCCGGCGGATCCGGAGGCATCATACTTGGCTGATGGGTTGGTGATTAGCTCGATTTTTTTGATTCCGGATGCCGATGTATTGTCCAACAGGTCGGTACCTTTGAGCGATGAGGGTTTCCCGTCGATGTAGACCAGCAGGTTTTTATTGCCCTGAAGCATGATCTGGCCATCCGGGGTTCGTGTCACGGAGGGAAGTTGTTGCAAGAGGTCTGAGGCCGTACCGCCTGCCGATGAGAGATGATTCTCCACATAAAGGGTCTTCTTGTCCAGCAGATAGGATGGACGGTTGTTGGCGGTAACCACCACCTCCCCAACGGTCTGGATCTCTTCCTGTAAGGCAATCGGTTCCATCTTAACCAGGGGATCGCTCCCTTTGAGTTCGATGGCTTCTGAAACATAGGGTTTGTATCCAAGGAAAGTGACCCGAAGAATGTATTGGCCGGTAGGAAGGTTGCTGAAGGAAAAACCCCCTCTGCTATCGGCTGCGGTTACCTGTAATGGTTCGGTAGCGGGCGGGCACAAAAGGATTATGCAGGCGTATTCAACGGATACACCGCTCTTTTCATCCACAATTCTGCCTTTGATCTGGTAGGATTTATCAAGGGCGAAAGTTTTATGAATCAAAAGGTTTAGGCCGGGAAAGGGTACCGGCAGCAGTAACAACAGCACAAGACCCCAGAAAATTCTGCTCATAAAACAGAACAAGTATGTTCAAAAGAAAATCTGAATGGCAAATATAGGGATTCTGAAATGATTTAAAATTATCAGAAGATAGAAAGGTATTAACTTATGAACATTTTTGATGAATCCTCGAGAAATCGTTAGACTTTCCGCAATAATTCCATCTATTTGAAAGACCGGTTTTAAGAGATCGGATCCTGATCAGGGTTGAACGCGATCCAGTTTAACCGTAAAATGACGCATGATGGGTGCCTCTTCGATGATGCGGAGACCCGTTTTTATTTCGTCTCTCCTGTCAAAGACATTCTTCAGGGCTGTGGCGATCACATCCATGTGCAACCGGGTGTAGACCCTTCTTGGAATGGTAAGCCGCATGAACTCTAATTTCGGATAGCGGTTTTCCCTTGTCAGGGGATCGCGATCGGCGAGTAGGGTTCCCACCTCTACAGCCCGGATGCCTGCTTCGAGGTAGAGTTCGATGCAGAGGGTCTGGGCGATGAACTCTTCTTTGGGTACATGGGGAAGGAATTTGGAGGCCTCCACGAAGATGGCATGTCCGCCAAAAGGTTTTTGTACCGGGATGTGGGCATCTGATAGTTGCTCTCCAAGATAGTGTACCTGTCCGATGCGGCTGGTCAGGTAGTTGATTTCCATTGCCTCGCGCAGGCCGATGGCCAATGCATTCATGTCGCGGCCTGCCATTCCACCGTAGGTGACAAAACCCTCAAACATGATGTTGAAGCCAGAAGCCTGATCGTACCAATCCTTCCGTCGGGTGGCGATGAATCCGCCGATGTTGACGATGCCATCCTTTTTGCTACTCATGGTCATGCCATCGGCGTAACTGTACATTTCACGAACGATCTCCGGTATGGTTTTGTTCCGGTAACCTGCTTCACGCAACCAGATAAAATAGGCATTTTCGGCAAAGCGGGCAGAATCGAAGATCAGGGGAACCTTGAAATGGTCTGTTACGGCTTTCACTTCACGGATGTTCTGCATGGATACCGGTTGTCCGCCCGATGAGTTACAGGTGAGGGTGAGGATGACGAAAGGCACCTTGCCTGCAGGAGCATCCTCCAGAACCTGCCTCAGCTTGTCAATGTCCACATTCCCTTTGAAGGGATGGCTGCATTCGGTATCGAAGGCTTCGCAGATGGTACAATCCACGGCTGTGGCCTTTCTGAACTCGATGTGTCCCTTGGTGGTATCAAAATGGGAATTGCCAGGGATGAGATCGCCCGCGCTGACGAGCACGGAGAAGAGTACATTCTCTGCTGCCCGGCCTTGATGTGTGGGCAAAAAGTATTCGAATCCGAAGAGTTCCCGGATGGCCTCCTTCAGGTTGAAGTAGGAGGAGGAACCGGCATAGCTTTCGTCACCGGTCATGATGGCGGCCCATTGGCGGTCGCTCATGGCCCCCGTTCCGCTGTCGGTCAGCAGGTCGATGTAGACCTGATCGCTTCGGAGATTGAACAGGTTGTAATGGGCAGCTTTTATCCAGGCTTCCCGTTCTTCGCGGGTACTGGTGTGGATGGCTTCCACCATCTTGATCTTGTATGGCTCGGCGAAGGGTAACTCCATGAATGGTCAGTTTTGATCCGAAATGGGATGAATATTCTATCCATCGAAGATACAGGACCCATCGTTCTTAAAACATGAAGTTCGTCATGCTGCCGGTGCACCGACCCTTTCGATGCACCCCCTGATCAAAGGCAAGGCCCGGAGATCGTCTGATCTGCCGGGCCTCTCCATGCTTCAAAGGAAGTCGGATTACATCTCGTGTTTCTCAGCCTTGATCAGCCCTTCCTGGTAATCGGCGATGATCTTCCGGACCTGTTGCGGAGAAACGCGGCCGTAGACTTTCTCCCCAACCATGACCACCGGTGCGAGACCGCAGGCGCCCACGCAACGCAGGCAGTTGAGGGAAAATTTTCCATCCGGAGTGGTCTGACCCACTTCGATGTTGAGTTGGCGTTTCAGTTCATGCAGGATCTGCTCGGCACCCCTGACGTAGCAGGCTGTGCCCATACAGACCGATATCGGGAATTCACCTTGTGGCAGCATGTTGAAGAAGGAGTAAAAAGTAACCACTCCATACACCTTTGCCACCGGCATGTTGAGCTCTTTGGCTACCAGTTCTTGGACTTCCGCCGGAAGGTAACCCAATTTATGCTGGGCTTCATGCAAAACGTTGATCAGTTCACCCTCCTGGTTGTCGAACGAGGCACAGATGTTCCTGACTGTTTCGATGGTTCTCTGAGATAATTTAATTTTTGGCATTGTATTCGATTTTTATTGCCTGTAATTGAATGTTGGGTCGTTTGGCGCTCCATCACCGGAGCAGGTCCCGACCGTCGGACCTCATGGCTTCAGTTTTTGCTCCGGTCGAAGTATTGGGTATGCAACAGATGATGCGATTTCTCGCTCATCGGTTTGCCCAGGAACTCTTCATAGAGCTTGGTGATGTATGGATTTTCATGCGATTTGCGGATCGCTTTGCCCTGATCTTCCCGGTAGAGTGCCATCTGCCGTTTCTTCAGGATCTCTGCATTGCCATGATGATAGGGCTGGCCACCACCTCCGATGCAACCTCCCGGACAAGACATGATTTCGATGGCATGGAACTGACTCTTTCCATCCTTGATGTCTTCGAGCAGTTTGCGTGCATTCCCCAATCCGTGGGCGATGCCAATGTGGATGGGAAGTCCGTTGAAATCGATGGTTGCATGGCGAAGTCCCTCCATCCCGCGCAGTTCTGTAAAGTCGAGGCGCTCCAGTTGTTTGCCGGTAAACACCTCATAGGCGGTACGGACGGCAGCTTCGATCACACCACCCGTGGTGCCGAAGATGACACCTGCACCGGTGGATTCGCCGAGCGGATTATCGAAATCTTCATCCGGCAGGGAGGTGAAATCGATGTTGGCCAGGTTGATCAGCTGGGCCAGTTCTCTGGTGGTCAGGGCGAAATCCACATCTGGATTGCCATTGACGGAGAACTCTTCGCGGCTGCATTCGTATTTTTTGGCGACGCAAGGCATGATGGAGACCACGATCAGGTCTTTCCGGTTGACGCCAATCTTGTCTGCAAAGTAACTTTTGGCAATGGATCCGAACATCTGCTGCGGAGAACGAGCACTGGAAGGAATGTCTTTCAATTCCGGAAATTGATGTTCGAAGAATTTTACCCAGGCCGGACAGCAGGAGGTCAGCATAGGAAGTTTGACATTCTGATCGCCTCCCAGGTAAGCCGTCAGCCTGTTGAGCAGTTCGGTACCCTCCTCCAGAATGGTGAGGTCGGCAGCGAAATCGGTGTCGAAGACATAGTCGAAGCCCAGTCTACGCAAGGCAGCGGCTAGCTTTCCGGTCACCAGTGTGCCGGGATCATTGCCAAACTCCTCTCCCAGGGCTGCGCGTACGGCGGGAGCGGTCTGGACGATGACGGTTTTGGTGGGATCGGAGAGGGCACGGATGACGGCTCCTGTATGATCCACCTCGGTGAGGGCCCCGGTCGGACAGACGGCTACGCATTGACCGCAATAGGTACAGACGGAGTGGTCGAGGTTCATTTCGAAGGCAGGGGAGACCACAGCGTTGAATCCGCGGTTGATGGCAGAGAGTGCCCCAACGGATTGTATCTGGTTGCACATCATTTCGCAGCGACGGCAACGGATGCACTTGTCCAGTTCGCGGATGATGGCCGGAGAGGTATCTTCACGGAAGGTGGATTGTTCTCCCTGGTAGTGGATTTCGCGGATTCCCAGGTGTTGCGCCAGACTTTGCAGGTCACAGTTGCCTGCTTTGGCGCACTTCAGACAATCGGTCGGATGGTCCGAAAGGATCAGTTCCACCACCGTACGGCGTGCGTGGATGGCACGCATGGAGTGGGTCTTAATCACCATTCCCTCGGCTACTTCGGTGCAACAGGCGGGAGCAAGGTTTCGGCGTCCTTCGACTTCAACGACGCACACCCTGCAACCACCGGGTTTGTTTTCTATGTTGAGGTCCTCTAGTTTCATGTAGCAGAGCGATGGGATTTTGATGCCGATCTGGGCCGCTGCATCGAGGACCGATGTGCCCTTCTCTACCGAGATGGGCCTGTTATCGATTGTAAGATTGATCATGTTCATGGTTGGAAGGAATTTAGGAGACGCTGACTGCATCAAATTTACACTTGTCATAGCATACACCGCATTTGATACAGATGCTGTTGTCAATGAAGTGGGCGGAACGTTTCTCTCCGGTGATGGCTCCGACCGGACAATTCCTGAAGCAGAGGGTACAACCCGTACATTTCTCGGAATCGATGTTGTAACGAACCAGTGATTTGCATTGACCGGCCGGACATTTGTGGTCCTTCACGTGGGCCAGGTACTCATCATAGAAATTGTCGAGGGTGGAGAGAACAGGGTTGGGAGAGGTCTGTCCCAAACCGCAGAGTGACGTGTCCTTGATGACTTTGCAGAGTGAACGGAGTCTGGAAAGATCTTCTTCCGTTCCCAGCCCTTTGGTGATCTTGTCAAGGATTTCAAAGAGACGTTTGTTGCCGATCCGGCAGGGGGTGCACTTCCCGCAAGACTCGTCCAGCGTAAATTCCAGATAGAATTTGGCTATCGATACCATGCAGTCGTCTTCGTCCATGACGATCATACCACCGGATCCCATCATGGAACCGGCCGAGATCAGGTTGTCATAGTCGATCGGAGTATCCAGGAAGGAGTTGGTCAGGCATCCGCCGGAAGGTCCGCCAGTCTGCACAGCCTTGAATTTTTTGCCTCCCTTGATGCCACCGCCAATGTCGAAGATCACCTCGCGGAGGGTTGTCCCCATCGGTACTTCTATCAATCCGACATTGTTGATCTTTCCTGCGAGCGCAAAAACTTTTGTCCCTTTTGACTTCTCGGTGCCGATGTTGTTGAAGAAGGATGCGCCCTTGTTGATGATGACCGGCACGCTGGCAAAGGTCTCGACGTTGTTGACCGTCGTGGGCTTGCCAAGATATCCGGATTCGGAAGGGAAGGGGGGTTTGAAGGTCGGTTCACCGCGTAGACCTTCCATGGAATGGATGAGGGCTGTCTCTTCACCACAGACAAAGGCTCCTGCCCCGTAGCGCAGGGAGATGTCGAAGGAGAAGCTGCTGCCGAAAATCTCTTGACCCAGCAAGCCGTATTCGCGTGCCTGCTTGATGGCTGTTTTCAGACGTTGGATGGCCAACGGGTATTCGGCACGGATGTAAACCAATCCTTTGGTGGAGCCGGTACAGTAACCGCAAATGGCCATTGCTTCGATGACCGAATGGGGATCGCCTTCCAGAATGGAGCGGTCCATGAAGGCTCCCGGGTCGCCTTCGTCGGCATTGCAGACCACATATTTCTGATCGGCCACCGACCGGGCTGTGATTTCCCATTTGAGACCGGTCGGGAAGCCACCGCCGCCACGTCCGCGCAGTCCGGAGAGTTTGATCTCTTTGACCACCTCTTCGGGCGTCATCTCGCTGAGACATTTGGCCAGTGCGGCATAACCGTCGCGGGCGATGTATTCGTCGATGTTCTCCGGATTGATGAATCCGCAGTTGCGCAGGGCGATCCTGACCTGCTTCTTGTAAAATTCCATGTGCTTGCTGTCGCTGATGGGGAGGTCGTGTTCATCCCGATAGAGAAGATCTTCGACAGGGCGGCCTTTGAGCGCATGTTCGCTGACAATGCGTCCGGCATCTTCCGGTTTTACCTGAACGTAAAAGGTATTGTCGGGAAGGACTTTCACGATGGGCCCTTTTTCACAGAAGCCAAAGCATCCGGTCATTACCACCTGAACTTCGCCGCTCAGGCCGTTTCGTTCGACCTCTGCCAACAGATTTTCCTTGATCTGTTCACTTTCTGATGCTTTGCAACCTGTTCCTCCGCAAACAAGGAGGTGCATTTTATAATCTGCCATAACCGTTGATAGAGTTGTGTTAAATATCGATCGAACGGTAGTTTACAGGCAGGATGCCTTCTACCAGTTCATTGTGGATAATGTATTTTTCAATGATCTCGGAGGCCCTGACCTTGTCTACATCGCCAAAGACGATGGGGTCATGGCCGGGGACCGTCACCTCGATGGTGGGTTCTGCATAGCAGTAGCCCATGCATCCGGTCTGGGTAACGACGGCCTCAATGGCTTGCCGTTCCATCTCGTCCATCATGAAGTTCATGATCTCCTTGGCACCTGAGGCGATACCGCAGGTCGACATGGAAACCTTGACGCGGACAATGTTTTCGGCATTGTTCCCACTCTCGCGAAGTTTGATTTTTGCCTGCATGCCCTCCCTTAATTTCTTAAGATCGTCGAGCGATTTAATTTTCTCCATTCTGTCTGTTTTTGGTATTTGAAAGTTTTGTAATTGAAAAAGTAGTCTCTTGTAATGGAAGTTATTGGTTGAAATTGTACTCTTTTTGTCAGGGCTCTGCTCCGATCGCCTTCAGGTTGTCGGAGATCATCTCCCGCACATAGTCCCGGACCTCTTTGCTGCTTGCCAGCAGATCGCCGATGGCTTCCCGTATCTCTTCGCTGTCGTACCTGTATTTCCCCTTCGGCGTGGTGTGCTCGTACACCAGATGAAGATTGGGATAACTGTTCGTCAGCATCAGCAGCACATCGTCGATCTCACCCAGGGGCAGCCTGTCGGGATGGCTCATCACGAAGTAGGCCTCCAGGCGGGTGCCGCTGCCCGGTGCGGAGGTGAGGGTGAAAGATCCGCCGGTGCGCTCGGCATTCATGCGGATCAGTGGGAGGCCCAGCCCCACTTTTCGGGTCGTTCGCGAGGTATAAAAGGGATCGGTAGCCTTGCGAAGTACCTCTGGCGTCATCCCCCTGCCGTCATCTACGATCTCCAGGCAGTAGCTGTCGCCAACCGGTTCTTCCCTCACCAGGATGGTCACATGCGATGCACGGGCTCGGGTGGAATTTTCCACCAGGTCGTAAATATGCAAGGCGATGTTTTTCATGCGGCACTCTCTTTTCCCAAGGTTGTCTTTTCTGTATGATGCTTCGGAGTCAATCCGTATGCCCTGCGATCCCCGGAGGGATCAATCACAGCATACGCTCCTACCTCCTATGCCTTGCAGCGCCTGACGAAATTCGTCAAACGTGCAGCTTTCCATTTCCAATTCCGTATATCCCAGTCCGATCTCCTCCAATGAGTGGGCGTCCGATGCCCGCATGAGCGGCAGACCGGCAGGTATCCGGAACCTGTTTCTGATGTCGGCGGCAGTGCTTCGCCACATGATGCCCATGCCATCGCACTGAAGTCCGTCGGGCAGCAGGCCCAGCTGACTGTAAAGTCCGAATAGCGGTCGCTCCACATGGGCAGGAACGAAGAGTCCCCCCAAACGATGCACCTCGGCTTCAATTTCGTCGATGCTCTTTTGGAGGCCAACATTCAGAAAGTTGTCGATCAGACGAACGATCCCATCTGATTTGTCCACCACGGCCTGGTACTGATAGGAGCCCGGCAGCAGGGGCAAGATGGGAAGATGCTGATCGATGAAGGCTTGAAACTGATCCAGTCTCTCCTCCTCTCCGAAATAGGCCAGGCAATGGACCTCTTCCCGCGTGGTCACTTCGACACCGCAGATCACCGTCAATCCTACTTCTTCGCCCAACTCCTTCACGACTTTGGTCTGAAGGGTGGAGTTGTGGTCGGTAATGGCGATCATGTCCAATCCCCGCTGGCGGGCCGTAGTGACGATGGCGGCGGGACTCATTTCCAGTTCTGCACAGGCCGAAAGGACCGTGTGAAGGTGGAGATCAGCCCTGTAACGTTTCATTTGCAGCCGTTATCTTTGGCCAGGACCGGTTGGCTCCAGTCCGTCGGAACCGTTGTCGGCCGACAACTTGCCGATGGGGCAGGAACCAGGATGGATCTTGGCGCGTTCATTTACCCTTTGATCTTTTGGTACAGCAGTCCGGCAATCTCAAACGTAGAGCATGTGGTGCCGAGTACCGGTATGCCTTCACTGTTGCTGTGATCGATGGTGCCCTGTTCCGGTTTTAATGAACTCACCAGCAGCACGCAGGCAAGTTCCTTCAAGGAGGCAATGGCCACTACATTGCGGTGGGTCTGGAGGGTAATCCAGATTTCGCCTTCGGTGGCATTGCCCATGACATCGCTCAAAAGGTCGGATACGTATCCGCCCCTGATCTCCCGGTTGAGTCCCTCTTCTCCGGAGAAGACCACCAGGTTTAACTCTTTTACCAATTCAGAAACCTTCATTTCTTCTACCTCTTTTGTTACAATCGGCATTGAACCGTCCCGCACCCCATCTTTTTTCGATGTTGCGAAAGGCTTTGCCTGATTCGATTTTATGTTCATTCTGCCACCGCTGTTGCAGAAAAACGCAATCTGACATTTTGGCATTTCCCTGGACCATATCCTCCGCAAGGGCCTGGCAATTGGGTGCACCACAGGCACCGCAGTCGATGCCGGGAAGAAAACAGATGATCCGCTGGGCTTTGCTTACCTTCTCCATGGCCCGGGTAATGTCGTCGTCCAGTTTGAATACGTTGTGTGACTCGATCTCGTCGATCTTCAGGCAGCTGGTCAGCGCCTCTTCGTCCAATCCGGTTGGAAGCGCTTTCTCCGTGAAGCCAGGGTATTTTGCCGAGCGTTGTTCCAATCTCTCCGTTGTGGTGAAACGGTTGCCGGTGAGCAGGATGCCTCCGGCACAACTCTGGTCGCAGGCCCTCATCTCGAGAAAATCGAAACCCCTGACCTCATCGTTTTCGAGTCGGTCGAGAAATTTGACGACGCTGTGAATGCCATCAATGGCGATGGCCCGGTTGCCGAAACGGGAAGATTCGCCCCTGGATGTGCTCCAAAGGATGCCCTCCCGGGTAAGGTTTTCACGTTGATCCTTTGTGTCGATGGTGACCTCTCTGCGGATGCTTTGCCTGACTTTGCTGTAGAAATCACTCATGCTGATGATGCCATCCACGACTGAGGGCATGTCATCGATCGGACTCTTGACGGCGGCGATCTTGGCGGCACAGGGTGTGATGTAGAAAATACCAATTTTTTCTTTGGGGATCCCCTGGTTCATCAGGGTCTGACGGATAAAATGGGCTGCCAGTTCATGGGGTGCCTTTACCCGCAGGATGTTGTCGGTCAGGGTGGGATATTTCACCTGGATCAGGCGTACCACGGCCGGGCAAAAGGCCGAGATGCAGGGTTTGCTGATCTCTTCCTTGCCGAGGTACTCCTTGGTAAGATCGATCAACAGGCGGATGGGTTGTTCCACTTCCATCAGGTGGGTGAATCCCAGGTCGGTCATCGCCTGATAGATCATATCGTCCGATATGTTGTCCGGAAACTGACCCACCATGACCGCCGGGAAAAGGGCTACCCGGTATTGGAAGTCCTGAAGCATCTTGAGGTCATTCTGTTTGATGTAGAATGCCTTGGCAGGACAGGCTCGCATGCACTGACCACAGTCGATGCAACGCTCCTGGGTAATGACAGCCTTTCCTTTCTTGATTCTGATCGCTTCGGTAGGGCACACGCGCATGCAATGGATGCAACCGACGCATTTGTCCTCATCGATCTGAATTGCATGATGAAATATGCTCTGAACCATATGTTTGCTTTCCTCTCTTTTCTGTTTTGATCCTGCAATGTTCCGGTCACCAGGGTGTCACGCCGTTTTTGAATGACACCATCCGGTCTTGCTCCTTTTTGAAGAGGCAAAACCGGCGTCGCGTGCCGTGTCAGAAGTCGAAAGACATCCTGACGGTTGTCCCCACTCCCGGTGTGCTTTCCACTTCCAGCAGGTCAGCATTTTTTTTCATGTTGGGCAGACCCATGCCTGCCCCAAATCCCATCTCCCTTACTTTGGGAGAGGCGGTCGAAAATCCCTCCAGCATGGCCATGTTGATGTCGGCAATGCCTGGGCCTTCATCTTTCAGAAGGGCGACGATCTGGTGATCCTTTACCGTGACGGCTACCTCACCCTTCCAGGCATGCGCAGCAATGTTGACCTCCCCCTCATAAAGGGCTACCACTGTCCGCTTGATGACTTTCGAATCGATGTTCAGTTGTTTCAATATCTTCTTGGTCTCGCTGGAAGCCGTTCCAGCCGTATCAAAATCTCCTCCGGATATGTGAAATTTCAATTCTATCATCCTAAAACAAAGGGTTTAATCCATTTGCATACAGTATCCCCGAAGCCTTAAACATAGAAAATGGCGACTCCAGAATGACCATCTCATGCTCCTCAGCCAATTGGATGATCTCTTCTGTCGCCTTTTTGTTTCTGACGAATACAATATAGTGAATTTCAGCCATCTCTGCTGTCCTAATGGTCTGAACATTGGCCAGTCCGGTCAATAGGAGGATGTTCTCGGAATCCAACGTTAAAACATCACTCATCAGGTCTGAACTGAACACATTGCAAATTTCATCGTTTATCCGACGTTCTCCGCATACGATCTTCGCTTTCAACAAAGGAATGATTTTTTCTATCTTCATCATTTTCAATGTTATAGTCAATAATAAGATCAAAATTTTATTATTGAAAAACTTTGTTCAAATTTCCGAAAATACATCGAATCAAAAAAATCGTTTTTCCCTATTTGTCTTATTTAAATTCTTTCAAAACAATTAGTTCCAATTCCGGAATGTGTTGAAAATCCTTACAAGACAAAGTTACAAGGAAGAATCTGGAGAAAACATGAGTTAACTTATTATTTCGTAATTTAGTCGGAAAGAAGTAAAAATTAGACTGATTCCATTTTACTTTTTCCTTACCCTTCAACGTCAAGAGATGATTTACGAACAGAACTCTTTTTTGTGCGGATTGATCAATGATCCGGAGTTGGCCTACCACATCATCGATTCGCTTCCCTTTCCCATCAATTATCGGGACGGCAACGGAAAGTACCTCTCGTGCAACAAGGCCTTTGAGCGAATGCTGGGCCGGGCGCGTGAGGAGATGATTGGCAAGGGTGGGCCGGACCTCCACAATGCCGATGTCCTGGAGATGATCACCATGAAAGACAAGGAGATTTCGGAGTCGGCCACCGATCTGGTCTATGAGCATTCTTACAAGTCGGCCGATGGAGCCTGGCTGGACTACCTGATCTACAAATCGAGTATCCGGAACCTGGATGGCAGCCTACTGGGAATTGTCACCTCATTTTATGACATCTCGGAGAAGAAGCGTTCCGAGATTCGCTCGGAAAAGGCAAAGGAGTCTTCGGTGATCGCCAGTGCGATGCTGCAGAAGATTCGTGCCGGCATTTTGATTGTGGATCACAACATGAAGGTGGTCAGCTGCAATGAGAGTTTTGCCCAATTGATGGGGGAGGAGACGGAGGAACTCTACGAGGCCATTCCGGGATTGCCCGGAGCCGATGTTCGGGAGCTGGTACCGGAGATTGTGAGCAAGATGATGAATGGATTGCTCCATTCGGGCGAAGAGATGCTGGAGCGCGACCTTACCTTCAACAACAAGCTGCTGCACATTTCCATTGTGACCATTTTCAAGAACAGGGTGGTGGGGGCCATCATCCGTAACCTTTCTTCGCCCAAGCTTGTCAGGGAAGAGATCATCAGCCGGGCGATGAAGGTGACCCGTCAGAACATTGAGATGGTGCAGCAGGTAGCAACCCTGCTGGCAGAGAATGCCGCGCAGACGGAAGACATGCTCAACTCAATTGTTGCCGCTTATAAATACGGAGAAGACAGAAAAGATGAGTGAATTTCACATTGAGATAGATTTTGCCCAGAAGCATCCCTCCGGAGAGAATGTCTGCGGGGATGTCTTCATATCCAAACTGATCAAGGAGGATGGCCGTACCATCCTCGTGCTGTCCGATGGTGTTGGGCACGGCGTTCGGGCCAACGTACTTGCTACCATGACCGCCACCATGGCGCTCAATTATACCGCCCTCTACAAAAAACCGGAGGCGGCTGCCCGGATCATCATGGAGGCCCTTCCGCGCGACAGCGGTGGAGTGAAGAATTATGCCACCTTTACCATCATCGAGTTGGAACGGGATGGGATGGTACGTATTGTGAATTACGACAATCCCAAGAGTGTCATCCTGAGAAACGGTTCTCCATTCACACCTACCCGGGAGTACCTGCTCAACATCACCGGTGCCGAGAATGTGGGCAAAGTATTGCGATGCAGGGAGTTTCGTGCCATGAAAGAGGACCGGATCGTCTTCATGAGCGATGGAATCACCCAGTCGGGAATGGAAAACGAGAAGATGCAGATGGGATGGGGCCAGGAAAATGTGGAGGCTTATGTGGTCCAGCAATTGGAGCGGAACAGCGATCTGTCTGCCCACAAGCTCTCCAAGAAGGTGCTCAACAAGGCGATCCAGAATGATGATTTTCACTTGCGGGATGATGCCAGTTGTGGTGTCATCTATTTCAGGGATCCACGTGAGATGTTGCTGGTGACGGGTCCCCCGTTTTTCAAGGCCAAAGACCCTGATTTTGCCTTCCGGATCCGGGACTACGAAGGGGTGAAAATTGTCTGTGGCGGCACCACTGCCGAAATCATTGCGCGCGAGTTGAATGAAGAGATTGAAACGGAGATCTCCCTGACCAACCCCTATGCGTTGCCCCGCTACTCCATGCCGGGATTTCACCTGATCACCGAAGGTATCCTGACCATCGGCAAGGTAGAGGAGCTGCTGGAAAGCTATGACGACGAATTCAAATATGGCAGCACCCCAGCGGAGGAGATCGTCAAGCAATTGCTTTCCCATGACCGGATTGTCATCCTCGTTGGAACCCGGATCAACTGGGCACACCACGACCCCGACCAACCCATAGAGATGGAAATTCGAAAATTTGTGGTCAAGCGGATTGTCAAACTGCTGGAAGAGAAATTTTTCAAGGAGGTGGTGGTCAATTTCTATTGATCGGTCGCCTTCCTGAAAATCGGATCTGCCAATGCCTCATCAGGTTGAGAGGATGTGGATGGTATCCAGCAACTTGGTATTTACCTCCTTGTCGTATTTGATGGCTTTGTTGAAGGGTACCAGTTCGATGTTGTCATGACTGATGCCGACCATGACGCTCTTCTGATCATCCAGCAGCGCCTCAACGGCAGCAACCCCCAACCTGCTGGCCAGGATCCTGTCGTAAGCCGTTGGCGATCCGCCGCGCTGGATGTGACCCAAGACCGTGACGCGCACATCGTATTGCGGGAAGTTGGTCTCTACCATTTTGGCGATGTTAAAGGCGCCTCCTGCCTTTTCTCCTTCGGCAACCAGCACGATGGAGGAGTTTTTGCTCTTCCGGTATCCCGATTTGATGTATTGTTCCAGGGTGGTGATGTCGGTGTCGGTCTCGGGTATCAAAACCGATTCGGCACCGGAGGCAATTCCCCCGTTCAGGGCAAGAAAGCCGGCATCCCTTCCCATGACTTCAATGAAGAACAGTCTTTCGTGAGCGGTAGCGGTGTCGCGGATTTTGTCGACGGCTTCGATGATGGTGTTGAGGGCCGTATCATAGCCAACGGTGTAGTCGGTACCAAAAAGATCATTGTCGATGGTTCCGGGAACCCCGACGATGGGCATGCCAAATTCCTGGGCAAAAATCCGGGCGCCAGTGAAGGTGCCGTCTCCCCCAATTACCACCAGTGCATCAATGCCTTCTTCCTTCAGATGCCGAAAGGCCATCTCCCGTCCTTCGCGGGTCATGAACTCCTTGCAGCGGGCCGACTTCAGAATGGTTCCACCCAGTTGAATGATGTTGCTGACATCACCGGAAGCCATCAGTTTGAAGTTTTTCTCGATCAGTCCCTTGTACCCCTGATAGATGCCAACCACTTCTCTTCTGTAGAATATGGCAGTCCTTACCACGGCCCGTACAGCGGCATTCATGCCGGGGGCGTCTCCACCGGAGGTTAATACGCCGATCTTGCGGATCGGATTGTCCGAATAGTCTTCGGGTAGCGGAGAGGCATTGTTCTTTCCCATCTCTTTTTTTTTACAAAATTACAAATGTATTGAACACATCGGCACCTGCCGGATGTCTCAAAACAATTTATTAACATCAACTTACGCCAGAGATGAAAAAGCGGGGATCTTCTCCTATTCCGAACGATCCACGATCCCCTGGATGTAGGAGGCAGCCTCTTCCAGCAATTGCTTGGGTGTGGAGGTGGCCCCGCAGATGCCCACGGATTGAACCTGATCAAACCATTCCTTTTCGATCTCCTCCAAATTGGAGATAAACCGCGAATTGGGATTGACCTTCTTGCAGATGTCATACAGCATCTTTCCGTTTGAGCTTTTTTTGCCGCTGACAAAGATGACCAGATCAAACCGTGCCGCGAATTTTTTGATGCCCGGAATCCGGTTAGCCACCTGTCTGCAAACGGTATCGTGAATCTTGACGGGGGTCTCTCCCGATCGCTTGCGAATCTCTTCCGACAGGTGGTGAAGCCCGTCCAATCCCTTGGTCGTTTGGGAATAAAGGAGGATGGGCCTTTGGTAATCCAGCTGCTCCAGATCCTGAATCCCCTCCACAACGATGGCTTCTCCCTTGGTCTGACCCACCAGTCCGTTCACCTCTGCATGTCCTTTTTGTCCGTAGATGACCACCTGGGAATCATCTTTCCCGGCTTGCTCATAGCTCTTCAGGATTCGGTTCTGCAGCTTCAGTACCACAGGACAGGTGGCATCGATCAGCCGTATGTTGTTTTTTTCCGCATGTTGATAGATCTCAGGGGGTTCGCCATGGGCACGAAGGAGGACGGTGGTGTCATGCATGGAGAAAAACTGCTCATGTGAAATGGTGACCAGCCCTTTTCGACTCAGCCGTTCTACCTCTGAGTTGTTGTGGACGATGTCTCCCAGACAATAGAGCAATTGATTTTGTGCCAGTTGTTCTTCTGCCATGCGAATGGCTTCCACCACTCCAAAACAGAATCCAGATCCTTTATCGACTTCTATATTCATGGATGTCAAATGATTGTGTGATGGAATCGTCCGGACAGCAACTGACTTCCCCTTCCGGGGCAGAAAGGTCGGTTGGTTATCCGACGATCTCCCTGTATTTACGAAGAATCCAGTCAAATTGTTCCCCTCGGGAGAGGTGACTGTTGTCCAGCACGACGGCATCCTCTGCTTTCCTGAGCGGACTCTCTTCCCTCGTCTCGTCGAACCGGTCTCTGTCGTTGATGTTTTTCAGGATTTCATCGAAATCAACCGCCTCATTCCGGGCAATCATCTCGTTGTATCTGCGTTTGGCTCGTATCACGGGATCGGCGGTCATGAAAATTTTCAGCTCCGCATCGGGAAAAACAACGGTTCCTATGTCCCTGCCATCCATCACAATCCCTTTCTTTATGCCCATCTCCTGTTGAAGGGAAACCAGCAATTGCCTTACTTTTCCGATGGCTGCCACCTGGCTTACGTTTTGTGCCACGGCCAGTTGACGGATCTCCTGCTCCACATTTTCCCCATTGAGGAAGATGTCGTTGTGTTGGGTGTCCGGATTGAAGCGAAATTCAATGGAGACCGACTTCAGCCATTCGTCGATGTTGGATGTATTCACCTGTCCATCAACGATCCGTTCGGTTCTCAGAAAATAGAGGGTGACTGCGCGGTACATGGCTCCACTGTCGATGAACAGGTAGCCGAGCTTTTGGGCCAGCTCTTTGGCAACGGTGCTCTTTCCGCATGAGGAATAGCCATCGATGGCAATGATGATCTTTTTGTTTTCGGATGTTGGCATAGGGTTCGTGCTCATCCTGCAAAGATAATCATTAGGCTTGATTGGGGCCTCTTTCCGATTGCACGGAGATCCATTTTGTGACAATTTTCTGTGTGCCGGGAGATTCTTTCCTTGGCAAGGATGCATTGAACCAGCGGATTTACAAAGGCGGGACTGGAGTATCTATTGGTGAACCTGTTTTCCGGGCCTGGACTCCAGTCCGATCAGCCAAGCTGCTCCCGGAGTCGTTCCACTACAAGCAAAACGATGGGACAAATCTCACAATTTTTGAGGGTGATCGGGAGAATCTGACTAAATTTTCTTCGGTCGGTATGGGGATATTCACGACAGGCCTTGGGCCGGTATTCGTAGACCGAGCAGTAGCGATCGGGCAGCAGGAAAGGACAGGGAGCGGAGTTGAAAACATAATCCTCCTCCTCATCCAGGTGCATGTATTGTTGCACAATCTGTGAGGGCTTCATCCGCAGAGCCTTGGAAAGCCGTTCAATATCCTTTCCGGAGATCATCGGACTGATGCTGCTGCAGCAATTGGCGCAGGCGAGGCAGTCGATCGCCTCCACCGCCTCGTCGTGCAAAGCGTGGACCCTTTCGTCGAGATCGACCGGACTCTTTTTCTTCAGCCGCTTGAAAAACTGGCGGTGTTCCTCTTTCAGGTCGAGGGCCAGCTTCCTTACATTCTCTTTGTTCGGGAATTCTTTCACGGTTTCATGGGGTGTTGTTGGGTTGGGCGATCCCTTTTCCTACTCAGCTTCCGAACTCTCATCTTCCGCCATCCTGTTGCAAGGCCACCATCTTTTCCGTGTTCCGTTTCAATTTGATCTGAGCAAGGAGCAAGCCGAGAATCACCACCACGATCCCCACCAGTTTGCGGAGTGTCAGGGGCTCATCCAGGATCCACCAGGCGAAGAGGGCGGTAAAGACCGGGATGAGGTTGATAAAGATGTTGACGCTATTGATGCCCAGCTTTCTAACACTGGAGGCATAGAAGATAAAGGCTATGCAGCTGGCAAATACCGACAATTTGAGGATGCCGGCAAAAGCTGCCGGATGAAAGGGGATGGTCACAAAGCTCTTCCATTCAAAGAGCAGCCAAAGTGGCAGGAAATAGAGGATTCCCAGCGTGTTTTGGTAGGTGATGATGGCTGTGGGGTTGTAATGACTGGCCAGTTTTTTCAGTACCACGATGTAGCCAATGGCCGAGAAAACCGCCAGAAATTCAAGGGCGATGCCCAATGGGGAGGCTGTGAAATGAAAGGAGTCATCCAGTACGACCACTGCCACTCCCAAAAAGGAGAGGACGATGCCAGCATAGGTACGGATCGAAATCTTCTCCTGGTGAAACCGGGAAGCGGCAAAAGGTGAGAAGAGGGGGATGGTGGCTACGATGATGGCCCCCACCGTGCTCGAGACATACATCAAACCGAAGCTCTCCCCCATGAAATAGAGAAACGGCTCGAAAAAGGAGAGCAGAACGAAATAGATCCAATCCTTCCGTTCCACACGAACCAGCTTTCCCGTTATCCAGGCAAATCCCAGCATCAAAACCGATGCCAGGATCAGCCGGAACAAAACCGTTGTCAGGGGTCCGTAAACAACGTACACCTCTTTTACCCAGACAAATGAGAAGGCCCAGAAGACCATCGCGAGGATGAGTCCGGAATAATCGAGCCACCGTTGTTTGTACATGTCCTCCAAGTTGATGACTGCAGGGGTGCGATCCCCCACAGTATGAGATATTTTTCTTGTAATTTCCCTAACGGGGGATCGCTGCCGGATCAGACTACTTCCAAGGCACTTTCACCGAAGGATAATAGTTGATACCCATGGCTTTGAACCTCTCGCCCTGATGGCCAAGCCGTACCTTGTATTCGTCCCAGTTGCGAAGGGCGGGAGCCGTCCAGCCAATTTCAGCGTAGCCGGGCAGGCGGGGAAAGACCAGAAACTCGATGTCGTGAATGGTAACCACCGTTTCTGACCAGAGCGGACATTCGACACCCAGGATGTTTTCCCGTCCGATGCCCGGAACCAAAGTGGCTGGATCCCATTTGTATCCGGCATCCACCTCAATCAGACCGGCCCATTTCAGTCCGAGATGGGTCTTTGCATTGTATTTCATGTCCAGATATGCCTTCGCAGCCGGAGACATGATCAGTCGAGCCCCCTTGGAGACTCCCAGTTTGGCATTCTCTGCCTTGGCCCAATATTGTGCGATGGAGCCGGGTTTCAGGGCTGTCAGAGCCGTTTCATCCCAACCGATCATCGTTTTGCCGTTCGCAATCACGATATCCTGCACCTTTTCGATGAAAGGAATGTAATCCTCCTTTTTGGTAGAGTGCGATTCATCTCCCCCAACATGGAAATAGGGACCCGGGGTCATTCCGGATATTTCCCGGATAACATCTCCCAAAAATTGATAGGTAATCTCTTTTTTGGTCTGCAGGGTACTGAATCCAACATTGGTACCGGTATAGAGCTTCACAGCCTGGTTGTCCGGATTCAGCTCAGGAACGGAAGCAAGGGCCGCATTGGTATGACCGGGCATGTCAATCTCCGGTACGATGGTCACATAGCGATCGGCTGCATAACGCACGATGTCCTTGTATTCCTCCTGTGTATAAAAGCCTCCCTTTGCACCGCCAACCTGCGTTGTACCGCCGATGGTGGTGAGGTTGGGCCAGGATTTGATCTCGATTCTCCATCCCTGGTCGTCGGAGAGGTGGAGGTGCAGTACATTCATCTTGTAGGCAGCAATCAGGTCGATGACCCGTTTGACATCCTGCACACCAAAGAAATGACGGGCTACATCGAGCATGGCTCCCCTGTATTCGTATTCAGGGAAGTCTGTGATGAGGCCGGTTGCGATCTTCCAAGGACCCTTGGAAACCTCGTTCTTCTCGATGCGGGCAGGAAGAAGTTGCCTCAGGGTCTGGATTCCACGGAAGATTCCCTCCGGACCGTTGGCCGAGATGCGGAGCGACCCGTGGGTGATTTCCATGACATAGCCTTCTCGACCCAGCTTTTGGTCTGCCTTGCCCGTTTGCAACAGGATGCAATCGCCGGACGAGGAGTTGCCGGATGGATCGGTTGTGAGGGTGAATCCGGTAGCCGGAGCCAGCTGACCAGCCAGATAGGTTGCCAGATGCTGCATCTCAGGTGTCGTCTCTGACAAAAGGATGCGGGTAGCGTGGGTGATCTCGAAGAATTCTCCGGTGGACTCAATGGTGACCGGACGGGGAATCAGGTTGCTTTTTGATAAGTCGCTTCCCGTTTGTTTTGCCTGGAGAGCAGGCATCAGGGAAAGGAAAAAAGCCGTCAGGAGTGGTAAAAACCGAAGGGTGATCCTTTTCATAAATTACCGGTTTTAGTCGTTAGTAAAGAGTGCAACGATCAGAAAATGAGTGAAAAGAAGAAAAGCCCTAATGTACTCGAAGACATCACGGGCTTTTCTTTGGGTGGAAGATGGGATTCGAACCCACGACCAATGGCTCCACAAACCACTACTCTAACCGACTGAGCTACATCCACCGTATTTTCGGCTGCAAATATAGATTTGATTTTCGAAATTGACAAAATAAAGATGCTATTTTTGTGTTGGCATAGAAAAAAGCTTGATGGAATATCTGCTCGATGATCCCGCTTCCGAAAAAACCTATCAGGAAATCCTGAGACGGTTAAGACCTTTACAGAATGGGGAGGTTGCCGATGCCATGCGGCAGCGGGGAGTGGTCTACAAGCTCAATCTGGGTGCCTCTGTCATCTCCCTCAGGACATTGGCCGCTTCCTACGAAAAGAATCACCTGCTGGCCCTCAAGCTCTGGAACAAGCAATGGCGTGAGACCATGATTCTGGCGACTTTGCTGGAACAACCGGAGAAGGTAACGGCCAGTCAGATGGATTTCTGGGTCAAGCAGATTCAACACATCGAGATGGCAGAACAGGCAGCCATGAATCTCTTTAGCCTGACGCCCCTGGCATTCGAAAAGGCGGTTGCCTATTGCCTGTCAAAGAAATCCCTGATCAAAATGACCGGATTGCTGATGATGGGTCGGTTGGCCTTGATCGATAAGACAACAGGCAATGAACAGTTCGAGCAGTTCCTCGAATTGTTTCCACCCATGGCAAAGGATGCGCAGTTAACCCTCATCTTTCGGAGGGTCTTCATCCAGATCGCCATGCGCAATGAAGATCTCTATACGGTTGCGCTTCAGCAGGCTCGCCTGCTGCTGACGCACGACAATGAAGTGGCCACTTCGACCGCCCGCGAACTGATCGAACACCTCGAGTGCGATGCGGTCAGGGACCTGGTGGCAAGCCGCAGCTGAAGTTCATCTGCTTAATCCCAATGTTTTATGAAAATCACGGAGGTCAGGGACAAAGCTTCCCGAAAGGCTTTTCACAGAACGGCACACCTGATTTACAAGGATGATCCGGAATGGATTGCCCCCCTTGAGGCAATGGTGGACAGCACCTTCGATCCCGCCCGCAATGTCTTTTTCAAGCATGGGGAGGGAACCCGTTGGGTGCTGACCAGTGAAGAGGGAGTTCCCATGGGCCGGGTTGCAGCCTTCATCGATTATCACAAATGCCATACATTCCGGCAACCCACCGGTGGGATGGGCTATTTTGAGTGTGTTGACGACCATGAGGCTGCCTTTCTGCTCTTCGACACCGCCAAGGCGTGGCTCATGGCCCGAGGAATGGAGGCCATGGACGGTCCGGTCAATTTTGGTGAAAACATGCTAAACTGGGGGTTGCTGGTCAAAGGTTTTGTCAAACAGGGCTTTGGCATGCCCTATCACAAGCCCTATTACCTGCCACTCTTCGAAAGTTACGGATTCAAAGTCTATTTCGAACAATATACCTATCACCTGGATCGGAGCAAACCCTTCCCGGAACGATTCTGGAAGATCGCAGAATGGGTGGCGAACAGACCCAATTTTCGTTTCGAGCATGCACGGTTTGACAAGATGGAGCAGCACATCCGGGAATTCCTGCATGTCTATGAAGAGGCCTGGGCGAGTCATGATAACCACCAGGAACCCGATCTGGACGACATCCGGGGAATGATGCGGATCGCACGGATCATCGCCGATGAAAAATTCATCTGGTTTGCCTATCACAACGATGAACCCGTCCTCTTTTTCGGGATGATCCCCGACTGGAATCAGTTGCTGGCGAAGATCAACGGAAAACTGAACCTCTTGAACCTCATTAAATTGTATGTGCATCTGAAGCGTAAGACCATTACCAGGACACGGATACTCGTGATGGGTGTGGTTCCCAAGTTTCAGGGAACCGGACTCGAATCGGCTGTCTTTTACCACCTGGACAAGATCATGAAACAAAAACCCTGGTACAAGGAGGTGGAACTTTCCTGGGTGGGAGATTTTAATCCCAAGATGGTGGCCATGTACGTTTCGGTGGGAGGTGTGCATACCAAAACCCATTATACCATGCGCTGTCTTTTCGACCCGAAAGCCACTTTTGAGCGGGCTCCCATGCTGATGCGAGAGGTTCGGGTGCTTCGGGAGGAACGGCAAAAAACTGGAAATGGAAGCAAAGAAAGCAGTTCCGAAGCGGAGACATAATTTCGCAGGATTTGTTGAAAAGTTTTTGATGATCTGTTGCAGATATTTGAATTATCCTTATCTTTGCAACCCGTTAATGAGCTAAGAATAAAAGAAAAAAGATACAAAATAACAGTATGAAAAAGGGAATTCATCCGGAAAGCTATCGTTTGGTTTGTTTCAAGGACATGTCCAATGAGCATGTTTTTATTACAAGATCAACAGCTGCATCCAAAGAAACCATTGAGATTGAAGGTGTTCAGTATCCGTTGTTGAAAGTTGAAATTTCAAACACATCACACCCTTTCTATACCGGTAAGATGAAACTTGTAGATACCGCAGGACGTGTAGACAAATTCATGAGCCGTTATCAGAAACACATGGATAAGCGCAAAGCCTGATCCGGTTCTTTGTTTGGGAAAAAGCCGTCTCCGAAAAGTGGGGACGGCTTTTTTTATTTGCGCCCCTGCCGGTTCCCTTTCGTGGGTAATGGATCGATTGGTCAAAAGATTGTGCGAAGCGATGCCAGACGGATTAAACTTTCGGAAAGCCCAATTGTTATTTGTAGTCAGCTCTTTTTGGCACGACTATTGAATATAACTAATCCGAACCAAATGAAGGGAAATTCCGACAATTTGGCAGACAATGGGTGGAAGGTTCATTTACTATTCGAATTATGGATGCCAGACCACCCCAGAACGGTATTAAAGTTGAATCCATGAGAAACACAAACGATAAAAGAAAAAGTGCATTCCTCTTCGCGGGGATGGACGAAGATCAGCCTGACTTTTTCCCCATCATTGCAGATGGGGATGACGAAACCCTATTTTCCGGGGATGTTCCGGAATGGTTGCCCTTGTTGCCCTTGCGCAATGCGGTGCTGTTTCCGGGGGTGGTGATGCCCATCAGCGTGGGCAGAAGCAAGTCGCTCGCGCTGGTCCGCGAGGCATATGCCGGCAACCGGTTGCTGGGAGCCTTTACCCAGCGAAACGGCCAGGTGGAAGATCCGGAGATCTCCGATCTATATTCCGTTGGCACCTTGGCAGAGATTCTGAAAGTTTTGGAGATGCCAGATGGCAGCACAACGGTTATCCTCCAGGGTAAGAAACGAATCATGATC
>JAJTBP010000279.1 GCA_021286825.1 Marinilabiliales bacterium
CGTTCATGGCTGAGTTCTATGCCGCAGGTGATTGTGTCTGCCGTTGCCAGCCGGGAAAGGGTTATCCCTTTGCCGCAGCAGGGATCGAGCAAACGTGCACCGGCCTCGTAGGTGATTTTTGTTTTGAGTAGTTCGCAGACACTATCCGGAGTCGGATAGAAACCTGCCTTGGCTTGAGATTCAATCCGGGCCATTTTTCCCTCCTTTGAATAAGAGGAAAAACGGCTCCCCAGGGGAGTGTTTTTCCCCTTTGGGTTGAAAATTGTGGTAGTTGGTTAAGCTGTCTCTTCCTCTTCGACCGTATCCTCCTTTGTCCAGGAAACTTGAAGCCTCATGAGCTTCGGGAGACAATCGCTGCAGAGAGACTCTTCAATTTCTGCTTCTTTTTCGCCGCAGCCCGCACAGAGATATGCATCCATATCAGGCCGCCTTGCATTGTTTGATGTCCAGCCACGATGAGGTGGTGCCGGATTCCTGAAAATCACTGAGGGATTGACCGAGATCAGCCAGAAATGCTTCCAGCCTTCCGGTATTCAAAGATTTTCTGGACTGTGTTCGTTTACCCAGGATGCAGTTGTTGACCTTGATCGCGCCAATTTTCCGTACCACATCCAACAGATCCTTTTTTATCGGTTCGATTCTTGCCTTCAGGGTTTTTTCTTCGGCCTGCAAATGCTGCAAGTCTTCCACAATGCCCGCCATCTCAGGGGCCTCATTGGCCTGATAGCTCGGGCAGTCGAGAAGATGATTGCAATAGCCGCACAGCAAACCCGGTTCGGTTTTCAATTCAACATTTTCTTGTTGCAGCATGGCCTGGTAGGCTGACCAGATATCTCCGGCCTTGACCTTCAAGCTCTGGAAAATAGTGTCATTCGGCTGGTATCCATTGAAGAAACCAACTTCGCCATCTGCCAGATCCAGGGAAAGAATCGCACCCTTGATCGAATAATCCGGATGCTGTTCCGTCATGGCGCCCATCTGTGTATACAGCTGTGATTCCCAGGAGCCGTAAGGCGTCGAGGGGACTGATCCGCTTTTTACTTCCAGGATGGATTTGATCTTGCTGATTTTCGAGGTGAATACGAAATCGATGTGTACCAGGAAGGGAACCCCTTCGCTGTTGACCTTAATTTCGACTTGACGTTCAAAATTGGTATATCCGGCTGTGGTGAAAACCTTGGCTACGATCTCTTCCGCCATATGTCCTCTTTCAAATCGAAGGAGGGTGGCAAGATCGTGCTCTTTCGGGCTGATCCGTTCAAGGACAACCTTTCGGGAGCATTGGCCGATATCAGACGCGCCGAGATAACTCCGACGGTCTCCGAGGGTTTCTTCCGTATGCTGTTTGGAGAGATTACGTAAGCTTGTCAGAAATACATTGTTTATATCCATGGTATTCCTCTCTGAAAGGTAATGAGAGAGGGCACACGAATCCCTTGAGGGGAAGTGTTCTCTCCCTCATTGGGTGGATTTTTATTCTTTTGCTGTTGGCTATGCCGGCGTTACTCAGAAGGGTACATCTTCTCCTTCATGGCCGGGAGGTGGGCCAGGATCGTTTTCCGGGGCGTTGTTCCGCTGACCGCTGAGCATTTCCATCGAGGTTCCAATAATCTCGGTGGTATAACGGTCATTGCCTTGTTGATCCTGCCATTTCCTGGTCTGCATCTTTCCCTCGATATAGACCTTGGAGCCTTTCTTGAGGTATTCTCCGCAGATTTCAGCCAACTTGCGCCAAACGACAATCCTGTGCCATTCGGTATGTTCTTGTGGTTGGCCGTCCTGTCCTTTCCATCGCTCGGTTGTCGCAACGGAAAACGTCGCGACCGGGGTGCCTTGTTGGGTGTAGCGTACTTCGGGATCAGCGCCTAAATTTCCAATAACTTGTGCCTTATTCATGTCATAGTCCTCCTTGGACGTAAGAAGTCCGGGGATGGACAAGTTTCCCACCACGGGAAATCTTGCTGCTCCCAGACGGGGTTGATTATTTGGGTTAATGCATGGTGGTAGCAGCTTCTTTGAACCAGGTTTTACTGGGTCCGTCCCATCTGAATCCGGCTGCCTTCAACAACTCTTTCTTTTCAAAAACCTTCCCGCTTGCAATGAAGCGATTTTCAACACGCTGGATTTGAACGCCAGTGATTTGAGGAAGATCCTGATCATCCTGATTGTCTTTGGCAGGCTGGATTTTTGGTGGATCTGGAGAAGTTGATGCTGTTTTTTGTTCTTTTTTATCGGGTGTCGGTTGGACTGCCGCTGGTTGTGCCGGGGGCCGGGTTGAAGCCGGTGACGATCCTTTGTACACCTTCTCAAGCAGGCCTCGATAGGCATCGGTTCCGATGGAGAGAAGCGAAAAGCACTTCTGAATCGCATCGGTGATCGCACCTTTGTAGGCATCTCCTACATTTTCCTTCACAATCTGCATCTGTCCGATCTGTGATCCCTTGCACAGCCATTGGTCGGCAATGCGGATAAACAGTTTCACTTCTGCAACAGCTTGTTGGGTAAATATCTCTTTGGATATGACTTCGTATTTCCAATTCTCAGGAAGCAATATGGCGTTGATCGCGTCAAAAACATATTGCGGTCGGTAACCGTAGCGGATCTGTCCAATGACCTTTCCTTCTCTATTGGTCATCTTGATTTCCTGAACCGCTTCCTTGCCATGGGAACGAAGTGTTTGGTTAATCTTGTCTACGATGGGTGATAAGATGTTTTCTTCTGACATTGTTGTATCCTCCAAGTGAATGATTTTAGGAGAAAACGACAATAGTCCCCTTCGGGAGATTGTTTTTTCTCCCGTGGTGGGTCAGGTGTTTTGGTTAGGGTGACATGGAAAATGAACCTGGTCTTACAGGTTATACTTTTCCGCAGGGCGCAATTCTGGCGTGTAGATTATTGTCTGAGTTTTTTTTAAGGAAACGCAGACTCTGGGGGAGGTGGTTTGTGGTTTTTCCCTTCACTTCAGGTCGCACTACCAGCGAATTTGACGTCAATTACATCAGGTAGTTACTTGCCTAAAGTTGTGGATAAAAAACATTGATTTTTTTGTCTCTTGCCAAGGTATCTTTCTATCAGCGAATCTAACTCCAATTACATCAGATAGTAATGCCAGCGAATCTAACAACAATTACATCAGGCAAATTTACCAAGAAGAAACCTGCTGGGAAACGTCGTCCATTTCCGATGACTCGAAGGTTGCTCTCTCCAAACGTATTTCAAGAGGCCAGCTGGGTTTTCACTCCGAAGAGGAAAGGTACCTATTTCCCCAGGGAAAAGCTCTGCGGGTTAAGCAGGTTTGCGTTTTCGAATTGGTTATAGGTGGAATATATGAATGAATGATAATTCGATTTTCTGTGAAAATAAAGAAAAAATTCACAAGGTAAGACTCCTCTCGTTCAGAGGAATACTTCATGTGCCCTCGATGGGAGACGTTTGCGTTGGAAAGCCCTCGTTGGAGCCTAACTCTTGCTAAAATAATGTGTAAATGACGAGCCCCAACCTGCCAGCAATTGGCATCAAAATCCATTAATCTGGCAGGCCAATGAAAACGGTGGCAGGAAAGATATAGCAGTCTTTACCTGGAGTGATTACAGAAAATTCAGACCTTAGAAATGGCAATATTAACGCCTCAGGAAGTATCTTAAATTCTATAGTATTAACTTCACAAGAGGTTGACAGGTCAAACTTCTTTTGAAGGAATGGGTATTCATTTTGTCAATTTTTATTTTCAATAACCTCTCCTCATCGCGACAATCATTCGCCCTTCCCAGTTTTGGCTGCCGATGTAAGGGCCTTCATGATGCCGCATTCCCGAGCCTGCAGGTTTTTATCGCAGCAATTTCTCAACATAGTCAGCTGCTCTTCCAATACATGTAATTGACCAATCTTCTGCTTAATCCTGGCGACCTGCCGATCGATCAAATCATTGCTTTCCATGCATGGGCCATCCGGGTTTTCTTGGAATTTCTGCAAGACTTCAATCTCTGAAAGGGTCATGCCCAGCGCTCGGCAGTGTCGGACGAAATTGAGCTGGGCAAGATGGGTCTCAGTGTATCTGCGATACCCGGATTCGGATCTGGGTGGTTTATGCAACACCCCCTGACGCTCATAATAACGGATCGTTCCGGTCTCCGGCCATTGGCCGATTGCGATCGCGCCGATTGCAGCGACCGACATAAGGAAATTGATATCGAGGGAAAAACGTTTCAGGGCACCCCACCCCTTTCCCAGCGTGGACTTGCCTGAAACCAGCAAGGAAACAAAGACCAGCATAAGAACAATCGGGGAGTTCTCTTTTGACGTCACCCAGGAAGCCTGGTATTACACTCGGGTGTGTATAGCAACGAGGTCTGTGAATGTTCGAAGTCGCCAAGTTTCGGTCTGTCTGCAGGCATGCGACATAACATACACTCACGCGGGACTGAAAAAAATGACTACCACCACTGCAATAAAATCGATAGCATACTTTGTTTTGGCCGGATTGTTTGAGATTGGTGGCGGCTATCTTGTGTGGCTATGGCTGCGTGAGGGAAGACCACCTTGGTATGGCCCTGCCGGTGCCTTCGTACTCGTTCTCTATGGAATAGTTCCTACTCTCCAGCCGGCTCATTTTGGTCGTGTTTACGCGGCGTAT
>JAJTBP010000280.1 GCA_021286825.1 Marinilabiliales bacterium
GCACCTCCATCATCCCTTCCCGCAGGTGGGAGGCTAGCCGTGATGGGGCCGAAGATTACCACCTGCTGATGATGCTCAAGCGCAAGATCGCCGAATACCGGCTTGGCGACGGCGCACATCAAGCCATGGCCGATCAAGCCGAGAAGGAGATGAACCGCATTGTTCAAGGAATCACGGAGAAGGTAAAGAAAATCAAGGAGATCAGCAGGGAGTTTATTCCCTACGACATCGATTTCTCACTGTTTGTGGAGGGAAGGGAGAAGCTGATCCGGATGATGGAGGAGATGAGCCGATAAGCCATTGCGCGGGGTATCCCACCCATCTTTCAGAGGCTGGCGTCATATTTGCTTATGGCGCCAGCTTCCTTTTTTAAGATACACGATGGATAGGATGCCGATCAGCAGGAAATAGACGTATTCGGCTCCCCACACCCATTCCACATGAAGTTTCAGCTTGACCGCGACAAACCAGGTGTAGCCGAGGTAAGCCATGAGGGTAAAAGCCTCAATCAGGAAGGTCGTTCGGGTATTGGCCGTTCCCAACACGCCGCTGAAGAGGATGCTCATGACCGAAAAGATGGCCAGTGCACCGAGGATGATGTAATAGGATGGAACCACCGCCTCTACAAGTCCAGGGTCATTGGTGAAGATGGAGATAAAAGGGCAAGGCTATGATCAGAATGGAAAGCATCATCAGGAAGCTGAACCCGGCTATCCGACGGATCACGGGAATCACATTTTCAGGTTTCTCTTCACCCAGGGATCCACTCACCAGGGTGCTGGCTACCGAGCCAAAGGCCCAGCCTGGCAGCATCATGAAAAGATAGAGCGATCGGATGATGTTGGAAACCGCCAACGGTCGCTCACCCATCTTTTCCACGATCATGAAAAAGACGAACCAGCTTCCGATCGACAGGAGATACTGGAGCATGACAAAGACAGAGATGCCAAGTGTTTTGGATATCACCGAAAAATCGGGTCTGATGAGTCTGAAAAGCTTGTAACGCTTGAGTAGTGGATTTTTCCGGGTAATCAGTATGAAGAAGAGCAATCCGACCGCCTCTGAAATGGAGGTGGCAATGGCGGCACCCCGGATACCCAAGGCTGGCAATCCGGCATGACCGAAGATCAGCAGATAGTCCAGCACAACGTTGACCGATGCCATGATGGTTGCACTGATGCTCAGATATTTCGTGAAGGAGATACCCGTGTAGAAGGAGCGAAAAAGCAAGGTAGTGGCTGCAAAGAAGAGCCCGAGTACCCGGTATTTTAGAAAAATAGAGGAGGCTTCGGTGATGGCTCCGGACGAGAGTACCATTCGAAAGAACGGAGGTCCTCCAAAGAAGATGGCAGCCGTGATGAGCAAGGAAACTCCCGCTATGAAGTAAAAACTGTTGTCGATGATCTGGCCAATGGAGGCATATTTCTTCTCCCCATGCCTTCTGGCTACCAGGATCTGAACCCCGGTAGCAAAACCAAAGACGATCATGTAAAGGATCAGGTAGAAGACCCCGCCGATGGCAGAAGCGCCCAGTTCAACTTCGCCAACTCGTCCCAGGAAAGCGGTATCCGTTACACCGACAATGTTCTGTGCCAGCAAACTAAGCAGGATCGGGCCTGCAATTTCCCAAATGGTACGATAGGAAGCCGGAGATGCCTCGCGGGGTGGATCACCTGTCATTTCGTACGGATGGAATCACACCATTGGATGAGTGTCTTGATCTGTTCGGCAGTCAGGGCAGCTTCCGGATGAACCTGAAGATATCTCTTGGGAGGCATGCTCTCTTTGGTCAGCTCGCTAACGATCGAACCGGCTATGAATTTCTTTTCGACCGGACGGTACTGATCCCAGGTGCTGAAGTTGACCGCGTTCTTCGGTTTGTCCCGACCCTGATCCGAATGACAGGTCATGCAAGCCGGTTTGATCAACTGCATGACGGATGACGGGATTGAGGATACAGAATCCTTCTTTTCCAGTACCTGGGCAAAGGCCGGGAACGTTGCGGC
Source organism: Marinilabiliales bacterium (assembly GCA_021286825.1). Lineage (GTDB taxonomy): Bacteria > Bacteroidota > Bacteroidia > Bacteroidales > Prolixibacteraceae > CAINVV01. The sequence continues at coordinate 2,007 of JAJTBP010000280.1, forward strand.
CGCAATCAGGAGCATTGAAAGCCAAATCTTACCATTTTTCATCCTACTAGATTTATGGGTTCGTAAAAATAAGACTCATTTCGTTACAATCGAGCGAATACTTTCCATCAAATGGTCGAAACCGCCGCCCAAATGATGATCTCCTTCGATCGTTTCGAACGGAATGGTGGCTTCGGTGAACCGTTTGCCGGTTTTTGTCACCTCTTCGCTGCCAAAGAAGAGAAAGTAACCTCCTTCCGGATCCTGCTTCACCTCTCGGATCACATCCCAATCACCTTTGCTGATCTCCAGATTTAGCCGATCATACCAGTGAATCTCAAAATCACTGAAGGCATCCGGTGAGATCATCAGGGTGGATTGCAACCGTACCTTCCACTCCCGGGGCAACCGGTTCCGCACAAAGGGCAGGATGGCCGCACCGAAGGAAAAACCTGCCAAAACAAATTTATCCCTGTGATAGACTGTACGGTAATGATCGAGGATGGTTACCACATCGGCCGTAGTTTCTTCCGGCCCTTTCTTCTGCCTGAAATAGATCAGGGCATCAAGGGCCACAACGGGAAGACCCATTTCGTTGAGGTGTTTGCAGAAGGAGGCGCTGAAATCGTTGTAACCCCCGTCACCCGTCAGATAAAGCACGAATGGCCATTGCTTGCCATCGGTATCACCGGTTGCTATCAGGGGCAAGGATTCGGAGGGGTGGTTTGCACGATAGAGCTTCCCGTCGGCGGTTTGTCCGATGGCTCCTGCAGGGTTGAAGAGTCCGGTCAGGATGAGGAGGCGGATCAACAGGCCCTGCGATCCCGCGACAGCGGTAAAAAAAAGATTCGTTAGGAACCGGATCATGGTTTGATGACTCTGGTGAGCGCTGTGGGAATCTGCGTCAGGTCATAGTCCTGTTCGTACACCAGGTATTTGTTGTACCAATGGGTAACAAATTTCTCCTTGTATTCGCGCATGCCTTTGTATTGGGAGAAACTCCTGATTTTCTCATAGGCGAATTTCATGGACTTCTCCGAGAAACGGGTTGGGTCCTTGATGCCGGAGAGCGGGGCAAATCCGAGATTGACCTTGCTGAAGCCTTCAGCTTTGAGGAACCCGAACATCTCCACGAGGATAAAGTCCATGATGCCGTTGGGAGCATCGCAAGTTTTCCGCAGCAGATCGTAGGTTGCTTCGCCTGCTGCGTAATCGGGGACGATGTTGAGGAAGGCCACCACCTTCTCCTCCGCATTCTCGACCGTGATCAGGGTTTGCTGTTTCAACTCTTCCCACTCGAACATTCCCTGAGAAAAGATGATCTCACTGCGGCCGGTTTCGTACAACCATTCGTCGGACGCCGATTTTACCTTTTGCAGCTGGCCGTCCTTGATGGGAGGACGGTGAAAATGAACCTTGTATCCGCGGTCCCTCACTTTGGAAAGGGCATTGCGGATGGATTTACGCGCTCCTCCCTCCAACGAGAAGAGGGTTAGGTCGACCACTCCTTCCTGTCCAATGAACATCGCCTTCTTCTTCAGGCTTCGATAGAGGGAAAGGGACTCCTCCGGCACCCGGTAGTAACAGCTCTTCAGCCCATTCTCGTAACAGAAACCATCAAATTGACGGATGCATTCCCTCATGGCTTCAGGCCCTGAGGCCACCGGATTTTCCAACACCACGGCAAAGACCCCTGCAATGCGGTAGGCGATGAATGCCTCCACCCCTTCCGGCTCAAAGATCATCTTGTCCTGGTAGGTCTTGAAATAATCGAGACTGGAGTTTCCATACTTGCGCACCAATTCGAGCGGACGCTCCAGCTCCTCGGGTGTCGGCCTGTTCTTCAGGATGTAGGGACGAACGAGGGTGTAGAACAAAAAGGCCAGCGACAAAAATCCGCTGATGTTGATGGTGAGCAGAAACTTGGTAGCGAAAGGATCGGCAGGGACCAGATCGTTGCTGCCGATGAGAAAATAGTTTTGTAAGGCATACCGGATCGACTGCCAAAGGCTGAAGTCGATCTCGAAATGGCGTTTGTCCAGGAAATAGAAACCGATGACGCTGTAGAGCATCACCGCTATGATGCTGAGCACTGCCGTCTGGATGCCGACGGTACGCAACCGCCGGTTGTTCCGGATGTGATAATCTTTCCGGGTATAGATCAGAACGGCCAGAACGAACAAGGCTGACAAGGCCTCTTCGTAGTCACCCGCCTTGAGCAGATTGCCCGCGAAGGAGACGACGGTGAGCAAGACGGCGAGCCACCAGGCGGTGCGGAGTCCTTTCAGCATGAAGGAGGCATTGACCAGCAGGATCAATCCCAGGACCAGCACAAAATAATTGGAGACCTCCATGGCATCGACAGGGATGAAATCCTTGAGCCAGATGACACGGCCGGCGATGGCCGGTGTGAGCACGGAGATGATGTTGATGATACCGAGGCCGAAAAGGAGCAAGGCAGGCACCACCCGCATGATCAGTTTGTTGATTCTCACCAGAAAGGTGACCGCACCCGCCAGGAGGGGCATCCAGAACTCGAAGAACCGGTAGAGGAAGGTGGCGGCGATCGCCTCGACGTTGCCGAAGCCATAACGTGTCAGGATGTAGGACATCGACAGCTCGATGGGACCGAGGCCGCGC
>JAJTBP010000281.1 GCA_021286825.1 Marinilabiliales bacterium
ATGTGATATATACCCAATTATTCCCCTTGGGATCCGTCCCATGTATGCACTGAATCCGGACGGCAGACAGGGAGATCTTTCCAACACCACACCCAGTCAGGTTGGCGACTATGTTGACAAAATGAGAAAGGTGTCGGGCGATCATCGGCCGTTGTGCATGGTTTTGCAAGGATTTGCATGGGAAATGCTGCGGGCACCAGCGGAAAGGGACAGCACAAAGATCCTTTATCCGGATTACAAATCCAGTTGGTTTATGGCATGGGATGCCATCATTCATGGCGTCAATGGCCTGATATGGTGGGGAACTGCCTATACTCCCGCAGGACATCTCTTTCACAAGGAGCTGAAACAAGTCGTCCAACGTCTGTCCTCCTTGTCTCCAGCTCTTTCTCTTCCGGCAAAGAACAGACCATTTCATGTAGAATACGACGAACCGGGACATTCCGTTGACAAAGGAGTCGAATTACTGATCAAGGAAGATGATCTGAATCTTTGGCTATTTACGGCCAATCGGGAATACTATCCCCTGAAAGCGGACATTCGGATTGGACTGCCCCCTGCAACTGCCAATGTGCTGTACGAGGGGAGGACGATCCAAATTTCAGCAGAAGGTTTCAGTGACAGTTTTGGACCCTACGAAGTTCATCTGTACCACCTAACCAAGAAACATTAGAAACAACCCAAACGGACGCAAACACATTCGGTAGATTCAGGAAACCAATAACAACAGACACTTATGAAACACCACTACAAACCTTTGATGCTGCTTTCACTCATGTTTTTCATGGTAGGATCGCTTTTCTGCATGAATGACATCCTGTTGCCTTCCCTGATCACCCATTTTAAGCTGAATTATACCCAGGCAACGATGATTCAGTTCACCTTTTATCTTACCTACATTGTTTTCCCCATACCGATTGCCTGGATGATCCACCGGTTTGGCTATAAAATCAGTTTGCTTACGGCAGTAGCCACCTGTGCACTGGGATGTGCCTTGTTTGTGCCGGCCAGAATATGGGACTCCTACCCTTTGGTACTGACAGCCATTTTTGTAATTTCTACGGGATTGACCATCATCAATGTTGCAGCCAATCCTTTTGCTTCCATGTTGGGAGATCCTGAAGGCGCCCATCAGCGCATCAATTTCGTCCAGGTCTTCTCCAGAATCGGCTATGCAGTCACTCCGGCAGTAGCCACAACCCTCATTTACACGCAATCCGGCGAAATCAGGTACCATTTTCCTTATCTCTTGCTGGCAATTGCCCTTTTATTCATCGCATTTCTGATGTTTGTTTCCAAGTTGCCTTCCATGAAACCAGAAGCGGATGAAAAATTTTCCCTCAATGGCATTCTCAGAGAAGGTTATAGCCACCGCCATCTCTTCTTTGGCGTTTTTGCCATGTTTTTCTACATGGGTGCGGAGGCCTGTACTTGTGGCTTTTTCATCCCTTACATGAAATCCGTACTTGGTTTCTCTGATCAGAAGGCTGCGGGATTCCTTTCCCTCTATTACGTCTTCACCGCGGTCATGGGACTTTTGGCTGTCGTGATGCTAAAATTCGTGAAGGCGCACAAACTCGTTGGATTGTTTGGAATCGGGATGGTTCTTCTGTATGCGATAGCCATTCTTCTCAACACCGGCTACAACGAATACGTCCTTGCAGGTCTTGGACTTTTCCTGTCGATCATGTTCCCAACGTTGTTCAGCCTGGCCATTGAAGAGATCGGTTCTTTCACCGGAAAAGGTTCGGCCTTGCTTAATTTTGCGATTATCGGGGGATCGGTATTTCCACCGATTCAAGGGATGATAGCTGACAAGCACGGCGTACAGATTTCCTATGTGATTCCACTGCTTTGCTTTGTCATGGTGACAATTTATGCCTTCTTTTTTACCCGTGAGCCGATCCTCAAAAGAAAAGCCATGATTTAGCCACGAATCCTTGTCAACATCAAAATTTAAGATATTCAAAAATGCGAGATCCAATAAAAACATATGACGCCAGATGGGAAGTCACCGAATTCAATGCCAATGAGATTACCCGGTTGTTTGAGGCAACTTTTGGTTATGCAAGACTCATTGGAGTTGACACGATCGTCTTTTCCCGTGATGCAAGGCTTGGATGTGCACAGGTTTTGGATTCCGGGATCAATCTGGCCGTTTTGCTTGGATTCAGGGTATTGGCCTGCCTGGACCCGATCAGCACACCCCTCTCCTACTTCGTTGCCATGCAAACATCACTGGAACATCCGCATACCATGGGATTAAGCATAACGGCCTCTCACAATCCCAGGCAGTACATTGGCATCAAATATACGATTCCTGGTGTGGAAGCCATAGGATATGACTGTGGCCCTCATGGCGGATTGAAAAAGGTCAAGGAGTTGTTCCACGATTCCAATTTTGGTCCATCGCCAAGAGTGGGAGGCAGTCTGCACATCATCCCCCATCCGGCTAGTGACTACATTGCTTATTCCATGAAATTGGCCGGAGTAAAGGATGGCAGCCTATCCGGCTTAAAGGTTGTCCTGGACACCTTCAACGGCTCTGCTGGCCAAGAATTGTACAGAGCACTCACCCAATGCGGCGTTGCGGTCATTCCACATCGACTGGTGCCCGATGGCAATTTTCCAACCGGGTCTCCCAATCCAACAAGCCAGCACAAAATGGATCCGGCCCTTGAGATGGCCAGGCAACAAGGTGCAGATTTGATTTTGGGTATCGACGGAGATGGTGACCGAATTGTTTTCGCCGATCAAAAGGGAATCTTTAGTGCAGGTTTTGTCATGGTTCCGATCTTGCAAGCGATCTTTTCAGAGAAATCCGAAGGGAAGCGTTACCCTGTACTTTATGATCCGAAAGTCAATCCATTGGCACTTGCCAAATGGGCAGAATTGCAGGCTGAACCCATACTTTTCCGCAATGGTCATTCCCAGATTAAGAGTCACATGAAGACGATTGGGGCTTTGGCAGGAGCCGAGGAATCAGGGCATTTTTACCATCAACTGCCGCTTGACCACTTAACGGTCGCCGGAGAAAACTCTCTTTACACCTTGCTGCTATTCCTACGTTCGGTTCATCAGGACCCAGCAATCCTCGGGTTGGTCCGGTCGATGCAGGATCAGGTTTATACCTCCGGTGAGTTTAACTTCCATTTTGAGACAGATACAGTAAGAGATGAGGCCATGGAAGCAGCCATTGATCTGTTCAGGCATCAGTATCCATCAGTCATGACCACTGCGTCGGAAGACGGAGCAGATCTGGAAGGAACGGTTGTCTATTATGGCGTGAGGGTCAGCGGTGGTTCAGTTTCACTTGAAGACCGCTGGTTTGCCGCCTATATCCGGACAGCAACCAATGAAAAAGGGATCGTCAGAACCTACATTTCCAGCAGTGACAACACATTCGGTGAAATGATCAAATCCGCTGTAGTGAAGATTCTGAAAGAAGATTTTAAAGGAAATGAAATTGAATAAAAATCCAATCTTGTACGGAGGACTACTATGAAACTATTGATCACAGGATTAAACGGCTTTGTCGCCGGAAGTATTGTTGCCCAAGCCAGAAAAAACTGGGTAGTGGCTGGCATGGACCTGGCTGAAACACCCGGAATGCCGCAGGATGTTGCATCCCACCAACTGGACTTACTGGATGAGCAGAAACTCACCGACTGCTTCATGCAAATCAAACCGGATGCGGTGATCCACACGGCAGCCATTGCCAACATTGATGTTTGTGAAAACAATCCGGAGATGGCCTGGAAGGTAAATGTTGGGATTACACGTACACTGGCTACGCTTTGTGCTCAGACAGGGGCAAAGATGATACTTTGTTCCACCGATTCCATATTCGATGGTACAAAAGGCTACTACACGGAGATTGATGCCCCAACTCCGCTCAACCATTATGCCAGAACCAAGGTTGAAGCAGAAAAGATTGTTCTGGGAGCCTCGGATCGGAATGTCGTGGCACGACTTTCCTTGGTCATGGGACTGGCAGTCATGGGCAAAGGCAACTCCTTTTTGGCAGACATGATAGAAAAACTGAAAAAGGGAGATGTTGTCAAATTTCCTTCCAACGAAATTCGTACACCCGTGGATGTCGTTACCCTCGGGGCCGCCTTGACAGAACTTGCAGGAAATAGCTTTTCCGGAATCATCCATCTTGCAGGGAATACCCTGATCAACCGATATGAAATGGCCATCCAGATAGCCAGAATCCTCAGACTGAATGAGGCATTGATTGAAGCGACCGACTCTAATGCCATGCCCGGAAGGGCTCCCCGTCCCAATGATGCTTCCTTGGTTAACAAACTGGCTGCCGAAGTACTCACAACTCCTTTACGGTCGCTTGAAGAAGGCGTCCGATTGACGATGAATTTTACCATCTGAAGAAATATTCGCTATTTTTATCATCCGCAATCCATATCATTCAAAATCACTACAAAAAACAAGCAATGAGCAAGATCAAATTTGACCTTGAAATCAAGTTCGGCACACAATACGGAAAAGAAGAGGAAGAAGCCGTACTGAAAGTTCTAAGAAACAATGCCCCGACAAGTGGCGATGAATGCATTGCCTTTGAACAGGCCTATGCTGAATATACCGG
>JAJTBP010000282.1 GCA_021286825.1 Marinilabiliales bacterium
TTGGTTTTCCATTTTCCAGGAGGTAGATCGGATGTCGAACCGGAAGTTCAAGGGTCACCGGACAGTTGACCGGGACATTCAACTCCACTGAATATTCCGAAGCCTCTTTCTTCCAGTCAACAGTCAAGATACCCGACTGCGTTTCGTGACTGGCCGAGGCCCAGGTGAGATCTCCACCCAGGAAGGGGCGAATCAAATAGGCATTCTCGCCTGGACGTTCCGGATCAATTCCGAGTCCGGCGACAGTCCGGAACAACCAGGCAACCACACTGCCATACATCGGATGGGAATGAGAACTGCCTCCATCCCAGTTTTCCCACAGGGTGGTGGCCTTTTTGTCGAGAATGTACTGACCATAGGAGGGAAAATCCCGTTGATCCATCACCCGGCAAGCAAGATCCGGCTTGCCGAAGGTCGTCAAAACATCCAGGAGCAAGGGTGTGGCCAGGATGCCTGTGTCAAAGTGGTCGTGCGTTCTTTCCAGTTGACGAAGAACTGCCTCAAAAACCTTTTGCTTTTCCTGCTCCGGAACCATGCCAAAGGCCAAAGGAAAGAGGTTTGCCCCCTGTTTTCCATCGAGATAGTCTCCTGTCCGGGGATCGTAGAACCGGTCATTTAACTGTTTCCCGATGCGATTCTTCAACTTGCCGAATCGTTTCTGATCCTCCTTTTTGCCCAGAAGTCCGGCTATTCTTTCCAATAAATCTGTCGAACGGTAATAGTAGCAGGTGTTGACCAATTCAGGTGAAAGCTTGATTTTTTCAGGAGTGGCCCAATCACCCAGACACCATCCTTTCGGTTCCTCCCGAACGACGATACCTGCCGAATCACACCTCGTCCCCAGGTATTCGACCCACTTTTTCATGCCTTCATAATGATCGGCTAGCAGGTTTTTATCCCCGTAATACTGATAACAGGCCCAATTCATGATCACATAGCCGGATCCCCAGGCGGGACCACCTCCTCCCCCACCAAAAGGGGCGGTATGCGGCACATATCCTGTCACATGGTTACGGGCATCTTCCATGTCGGCGAGCCACTTCCGGTAAAATGCAGCCATGTCGAAGGTGAGGATGGCCGACTCAATGGCCACCTGGCCGTCACCTGTATAACCCAATCTCTCCCTGTGCGGACAATCGCTGGAGATGCTGCCATGCAGATTGCCCAGTTGTGTCCGCTTGTAATTTTCAAAAATCTGGTTGAAAAGCGGATTGGAACAACGGAACGTCCCGGCTTCCGCCACATCGCTATGGATGACCTTGACCAGGAGATCATGTCCGAGGGGCATGTATTTCAGACCGGTTACCTCAATCTGACGAAAAGCATGCCAGGTAAACATCGGTTCCAGGAGCTCTTCCCCTTTCCCTTTTAATATGTAGAGGTCTATCTGATGATAATCCCTTCCCAACTCTTCGATGTGCCGCACGCGTACCGTATCCCCTTTTTGTCCGTGGACCCTGAGCTGAACCCAACCTGAGATCATCTCACCGGCATCAAATAGCCATTTCCCCGTGGTGGTTCCCTCCATCCGGGTCGGTTGAAGAGTCCTCACCGTTCGATCAACGGGTGCCAGCTGGGCTTGAAGCCTTCCCGTCGGAGCCTTAACCAATCGGGCTTGTTGCCAGTTTCGATCATTGTAGCCGGTATCCGACCAGCCCGGCATCTCCATCCGTGCATCATAGACCACACCCGTAAAAATGCCGTCGTGCCGCAGGGGACCAGCCTGTGTCATGCGCCAGGACTCATCACTGGAGACAATCTGGCGATTTCCCTGATGGTCTATCATCTCCAATTGGCAGATCATTCTAGGCAGATTGTACCACATCCATCCCTCAGCCGTCCGATCACGCTGGTTGTACCAACCGTTACCCAAGACCACACCGATGGCATTCCTGCCTTTCCGCAACAGCTGGGTCACATCGAAAACGTTGTAATAGACGCGCTGTCTCGACTGGTCATCATGGTAATAAATCAAGTGTTTTAGCGGCCGTTGATCATAGTTCGACTGGGCAGGAGCCAGCATGTGGTCACCCACCCGCTGACCGTTCAGAAACAATTCATAAAAGCCAAGTCCGCTGACATATAATCTAGCCGACGCAATGTTTTCGCTGTTTCTGAATGTTTTGCGGAACCAGGGAGCCGGAAAAGTAAGGGTCGAATCCGGAAATTGATCTTCTCCGGTGCCGATCCATTTGGCCTGCCAGTCGCCGGGATTGAGCTTGCCCATTTCCCAGGTGGATGGGGTACTCCAGGCGGAAGGCTGGTCCAGGCCATCCCAAACCCTGACCTTCCAAAAGAGTTTCATCCCGGAGGCCAGATCCTTTCCCTGATAACCGATGTTCGCATGCTGGGTTGCCGATACCTTTCCCGAATTCCAGCAGTTGCCCAGGTCCCGATCCAGGGAGGTCAACTGATCAGCCACAAGGATCTGATAGGCGGTTTGTCGCTGATCCGGCCATACGGAAGTCAACTGCCAACTCAATTGCGGGTGCAGTTGATCGATTCCCAACGGCTGATCCAGATGCTCACATTTTAGCCCGACCGGCTTGATCCTTCCTTCGGGTAAAGCGAAGGAGGGATAGGTACAAAGGATATATAAAATACTGAATATCAGCAAATACCGAAGTCTCGCCATGGCATGTAATAGTTATTTGGGAGCAATCCATCCTGCACAGACTCCCCCCGGATTGAATGGGTAGTAGATTCGCACACCAAAATAAAGATAATATCTGAATAATAGGGACGAAAATTGAACTGCCGCGAACCTATTTGCAAGATCCCACTTGGGCTCACGATGGCACATTGGATCGCTAACCTCCGAATTTAAAGGGATTTCATGAGAATTGCAAGCAATTGGATGCCCGCGCCAAAGAGACAGTCGATGACTTTGTTTCGTTGGGCATGGCTCTTGAAAGAAAAAGGGGTATCCTTTTGCCGGACACCCCCCTTTTTACCGCTTCCGCGGATCGCCTTATCGAAGATCGAATCGGATCTGTTGCCGGATATCTCCGGAGGAACTGCCGATCAGGGCCTCAAAGGTTCCCGGCTCAGCGATCCACCCTTTTTGTTTCTCACTGTAAAAGGAGAGATCCTGCTGCTTTACCTCGAAGTCGACCAGAACCGATTCGCCCGGTTTCAGATGAACTCGTTTGAATCCCTTCAACGACTTTACTTCCCGTTCTTCGCTGGATTTCAGATCGCTGAGATAGAGCTGAACCACCTCCTCTCCTTCCATGGCACCGGTATTGCGGACGGTGCAGGTCAGATGAAGCGTCTCATCCCTGGTCATGGCTTTCTTGTCTTCCGTGAGGTTGCTGTATTCAAAAGTGGTGTAGGAAAGTCCAAAACCAAACGGGAAGAGGGGTTGTATTTTTTGCTTGTCAAAATGGCGGTAGCCTACGAAAATGCCTTCGGTATAATTGGCAAGGTCGCGTGATCCGGGATAGGTTCCGTAGACCGGAGAGTCTTCGAATCGTTTGGGAAAAGTCAGCGGCAATTTACCAGAAGGGTTGACCTTGCCGAAAAGGACCGAGGCCAGTGCATTGCCTCCCTCCTGTCCGGGATAGAGGGCATCGATTACCGCTGGCACTTTATCCAGCCATTCGTTCATGGTGATCGGAGTGGCTCCGTTCAGGACCACCACAACCTTCGGATTGACGGCCACCACACGCTGGATCAATTCAATCTGGGCTACCGGAAGCGAAAGTTCGTCCCTGTCCTTGGCCTCTCCCTCCATATCGCTGTTCAGTCCCATGCAAAGTACGGTGAGATCCGATTGGGAAGCAAGCTCCACGGCATCTTCCAGTTCCTTGCCTGACTTGTGCTCTTCAAGACCCAGCTTACATGAGCAACTGCCCACATTTTCGTAGAACTCGACCCTTAGATCATATTTTTTATCGGCCTCCATTGGAACCGTAGCGATCTTGAACTGACCCGGAGCCTGGTCCGTCCAGGCATCGATGACCAGTTTGCCATCAAGATAGAGACGAACGCCATTGTCGGCCAGACAGCCAATGTCGTACAATCCTTTGCCAGGGGAGCGCAATTGGCCGGTCCACCGGGCCGACCATTTGTCGATGTTGACCACGTTGGGATCGGGTGATCCGGGTCCCCCATTGGAACGGGCTGCACCGTATCCCCAGTCAAAGTCGATGTTTTTTTCGGGTCTGGTCAGGACAGGAGCGCCCGAAAGTTCCCTGTTGTTGAAATATTCAGCCCAAACCCCCTCCTTGCCCGGTTTCCCGTCTGGCGGAAGCAGAAGCGATGCAGGTACTATCTTCAAGGCTGACTTGGCAAAGGGAATGCCACGCTGGTAAGACACCTTGGTTCCACTTTCGTTCAAGAAATTTTTGATGCCATCCAGGGGTGAAATTCCGTAGTGTCCGGGATTGGAACCACTCCCACCCCCGCACATTCTGGCCACAGAAGCATTGGGACCAATCAAGGCGATGGATTTGTATTGATTGGCCTTGAGGGGAAGAAAATGATTTTCGTTCTTCAAAAGGACCAGACTCTTTTCAGCCACTTTCAAAGCCAGGGCCCGTCGAGCCGGGGTATTGGCCACACCTCCATAGGTATCGGTTGATTCATCAAACAGAC
>JAJTBP010000009.1 GCA_021286825.1 Marinilabiliales bacterium
TTTATCCAGGATCGGCGGTTAATTTGGAAACGGATACTACGCTGGCCCGGGCCGTGAAAAAGAGCCTCGATGGAAGGGGTGATGAGGGTACCGGATGGTCTTTGGCCTGGAAGATCAACTTTCGGGCCAGACTGAGGGAAGGTGATCATGCAGCGATGATGCTGAACCGGCTGTTACGGCCCTCAGGAAACCTGGGAGCTGCCTACAACAACAGCGGAGGCACCTATTTTAACCTCTTCTGTGCCCACCCGCCCTTTCAGATGGATGGGAATTTTGGTGCAACAGCCGGGATGGCTGAGATGTTGCTTCAGAGCCAGACCGGTACCATCGATCTGCTACCGGCCCTTCCTTCCGTTTGGAAATCGGGAGAGGTGACGGGTTTGATGGCGCGGGGCGCCTTTGGGGTCGACATGCGTTGGAAGGACCATAAACTTGTGAATGCCGTTATCTCTGCCTACAAGGAGGGAAACTGCAAGGTCAGGGCCAATGTACCCTTCCGTCTGAGCAACACCGGTCAGAGGAGCCTGCCTTGCGGCGACGGTTTCCAGATGACCTTTCCAGCCCAAAAGGGTGGTGTGTATCAACTGGTGGGCGAATAGATCGTTTTCGATCCCTAACGGTTGGATCATCGTCGCGGGACATGGGACGGGTAGTGGCCTTCCAATAATCGTCAAAAGTTAGCCGTGTAAGGGAGATCCATGCCCTTGAAACCTTCGCCTTTGGCATGAAACGGGCAGTTGCAAAAGCGATGTTTGGATTGGTTAAAAATTTTCCCGCAGGCTTGTGGTTTTGAAAAAAAAATCTTTCCTTTGCAACGCAAAATTTGGGACGGTTTTGTAAGCCTGAATCATCCCGGTTTTGTTTGCGAAGGCTCACCCCGCTAAGGGGAGCGACAATGATGGTCCGTTCATCTAAGGGTTAGGATTCAAGATTTTCATTCTTGCCATAGGGGTTCGAATCCCCTACGGACTACCATCTAACAATGCGCTGAATTTTTCGGTCGAATTGTGTGATTCATAAAAAAATACTATTTTTACGACCCCAAACAAGGGGAGTTGAAAAATGGTCCGTTCATCTAAGGGTTAGGATTCAAGATTTTCATTCTTGCCATAGGGGTTCGAATCCCCTACGGACTACTTTAAATTATTAAGGAAATTTATCAGCAAAATGGCAAACCACAAGTCATCCATCAAGAGAGCAAAACAGAGTGAAGTTCACCGTCTTCACAACAAGTATTATTCCAAGACAACCAGAAACGCTGTTCGTGAACTGCGTTCGACCACTGAGAAGGAGAAGGCAGCCGAACTGCTTCCCAAAGTAGTGGGAATGTTGGATAAGCTTGCCAAAACCAATGTGATCCACAAGAACAAAGCTTCGAATCTGAAGTCTAGTCTGACGCTTCACGTCAACGCACTGTAATTGATTTTTTTCAAATAGTTCGAAAGGGTGTCCATCCAGGATGCCCTTTTTTCGTTGGACAGAATCGTTATTCTGATTTTTTTGCCGTAACTTGAGGTAAGTCCCGTCCATCCCGGGATTTGATCAGCCATGAACCGATACGGCAACCAAAGCATCCGCAACTGGGCAGTAGAAGAGCGGCCCAGGGAAAAACTGATCAGTCGGGGGATCGCCTCACTGACAGATTCTGAGTTGATTGCCTTGCTTCTGGCAAGCGGCAATGCCCATGAAAGCGCCGTCTCGCTCTCTTCCAGAATTCTCGAGTCGGTTCAGTTCAATCTCCATGAATTGGGCCGTTTGTCCCGGGAGGAATTGATGCAGTTCAACGGCATCGGAAATGCCAAGGCTCTGACCTTGATCGCTGCCCTGGAACTGGGCAGGAGGAGAAACCAATCGGAAATCCTTGAGCGGAAGAAGATCTCGGGTAGTTCCGATGCGGCCGGTTTCCTTCGGTCTGAAATAGGCGACCTCGCTCATGAGGAGTTTTGGGTGCTCTTCCTGAACCGTCAAAACAAGATCGCCGGCAAGCAGAAGCTGAGTCAAGGTGGCATGACCGGCACCGTCATCGATGTTCGGTTGGTGCTCAAGGCAGCCCTCGACCGACATGCCACCTCCCTGATCCTTTGCCACAATCATCCCTCCGGAAACCTGGAGCCCAGCGATGCTGACAAGAAGATTACCCGTCAGCTGAAAGAAGCTGCCAGGCTGATGGACATTCCCGTTCTGGATCATTTGATCGTAACCCAGGCCGGTCATTTCAGTTTTGCCGACGAAGGATTGCTCTGAACCATTTCATCCGGTTGGTTGACTACCGATCTCCCAGGGATTGGTTATTTTTGCCACATGGGAAAGCCTTGGAAACTCTTGCTCGTATGTTGGTTCTGGTCAGCAACTGTTGTCGCTCCGGGCCAGGAGGAGTGGAACCTGTACAAGGTCCGGGAGCTCTACGTCAAACTACAGCTGGCTAAGGAGGAACTCGATCCAAGGGCGTTTGACCTGGCCTTGAAAGGATGGAGCCGTCTCAGGGAACGGGGTGCACTCAAACATGACGAACTGCTCACCATTGCCGATTATACACAGTCGGCCAATCGAAAGCGGCTTTACGTGATCGATCTACGGAATGAAAAGTTGTTGTTCCGGACCTATGTGGCCCATGGCCGCAACAGCGGCGAAGAATTTGCCACCCTTTTTTCCAATCAGTTGGGTTCCTGCAAAAGCAGTCTGGGTTTTTATGTGACGGGCAAACCATTGAAGGGATCCCATACCGGTTATTCCATGGAACTTACGGGTATGGAAAAAGGGATCAACGATCGGGCCATCGCACGGCAAATCATCCTGCATGGAGCCTGGTATGTAACAGAAGACTTTATCCGGAAAAACGGACGTCTGGGCCGAAGCCTCGGCTGCCCGGTGGTGCCACCCGACCAGGTACATGAACTCATCGGCATCATACAGGACGGAAGTTGCCTGTTTCTGTATCATTCGGATCCTTCCTATTTGCGGGAGAGTGTACTCCTGAAGTGATCTGTGGTTACGAAAGGATCGGAACGATCGGCAAAGAGACCTGGGCGGACGGCAAAAAGGGAAGAAAATGTGACGTAGGATATCCCGGTTGGCTTCACAATGCCAGCTAATTTTTTCTTATTTTTGTCAAAAATTCCTAATGGTACACATTCTTGGCGAAAGCAATTCTCTCTTTAACCAATACCTCTCAGAGATCCGTGATGAGGTCATTCAGAAAGATTCCCTTCGTTTTCGAAGAAATATGGAGCGTGTAGGCGAAATTTTTGCCTACGAAATCAGCAAGAAACTTCCCTACAAGAACAAAGAGATAACCACCTGTCTGGGGGTGGCCAAGATGCGGGTGCTTGAACAGCAGCCGGTGCTGGCAACCATCCTCAGGGCCGGATTGCCTTTGCACCAGGGATTGCTCAATTGTTTTGACAGTGCCGAGAACTGCTTCATTTCGGCCTACAGGAAGTACGATCCCAACGGAGAATTCCACATTGACTTTCAATACATTGCCTCGCCCTTGCTCGACAACAAGATTGTGATTCTGTCGGATCCGATGCTGGCTACCGGCTCCTCGATGGAGGTAGGTTACCACGCCTTGCTGGAAAAGGGCGATCCGACGCACATTCACATGGTTTCACTCATTGCCAGCCGACAGGGGATCGATTACATCCTGGATAGGCTTCCGCAGGATCGCATCACCCTTTGGGTAGGAGCCATTGATCCGGAGATGACTCCCAAGTCCTACATTGTTCCGGGATTGGGAGATGCCGGTGACCTTGCCTTTGGTGCCAAAATCGATTCCAAGGAGGTCATTCCGCACGCACATTTTTAATTCATCCGCTTTTCAATCCAACAAATGTTCCACCTCTGCAGGATCACTGCAGCGGGTCAGGAGCTGTGATACGGTGAGACCACTTGCCGGGTCCGGCCATTCGGGGGCTATTTCGGCTAGCGGAACGAGCACAAATTTGCGCATGGCGATCCGCGGATGCGGAATTTCCAATGATTCTGTCCGGATGATCCGTTGATCAAAGTAGAGCAGGTCGATGTCCAGACTCCTTGCCTCGTAGCCTGTGCCACTTCTGGTGCGTCCGTGAAGCAGCTCAATGTGCAGACATTCAGCAAGAACGGCTTCAGGTGTCAAGTGGGTGGATACCCTGATCGCCTGGTTGATGAACGGGTCAGAGGTGAATCCCCAGGCTGCAGAACGGTAGAAGCCCGACAAGGATTCGATGGTTCCGATCCGATCCTCGATCATTCGTACCGCGGATGAAAATATTTCCCGGCTGTTCCCCCTATTTCCTCCCAAAATGAGAAAAACTATCGACATAGTGCGTATCTTTGTAATGATTAAGCCATTGGCATGATTCATTAGATGGAGGGATCCGGTCCGGGACAACCGGATGCAACATTCGGAAAGCGCAGACCGGTATTCATTTGACGTTGGTATGGTTGCAGTCCCAAACGACCCCAATCAATTCGGGCGTCTGATCCACTCCAAATGTAACGATTTTTGTTTCGGCACGATCCAGGCGATTCAAACGGGGAATCTGCAGAGGGGAAGGAGCCCACTGTACCCTGTTTTGCCAGAGCCTCCTGCAAATTGGTGAGGATTGGCTTTTGCCTGTTTTGTGCAGATCATGATAGAAAATAAATTCAACAGATTCGTATGAAATTCTTCTGGAAAGCGTTTTTTGCGGCATTGGCTGCCATCCTTGTAGCAACGGTCCTTTTTATCCTGCTGCTGGCCGGATTGGTCTCTTCCATTGCCAGCATGAGTGAACAGACCGTTACGGTCAAAGATCATTCGTTGCTTATGCTGAAACTGGACAACCGCATCGTCGAGCGGAAATCGAACAATCCCTTTGAGGACATTGAATTTCCCGGCATGGAGAAATCGAGTACCGTGGGACTCAACCATGTGCTTCAGGCGATCAAGCGAGCCAAGACGGACGACCGGATCAAGGGTATTTTCATGGAGTTGTCCGATCTGAATGCCGGTTATGCGACAGCAGAAGAGATCAGAAATGCCATACTGGATTTTAAGACCAGTGGCAAATTCGTCTATGCCTACTCCGAAGCCATTACCCAAAAGGCCTACTACCTGGCCTGCATCTCCGACAGTGTGATGTTACACCCGGTAGGTCTTTTTGATTTCAGGGGATTGGCAGCCGAAAATGTCTTCTTCAAAAGGGCATTGGATAAATTCGGCATCGAGATGCAGGTGATAAGGGGCAAGGATAACAAATTCAAATCGGCCGTTGAACCCTACATGTATGACAAGATGAGCCAGGCCAACCGGGAGCAAACGACCCTTTACCTTGCCACCATGTGGAATCATGTGCTCAAGGGCATTTCGGAGAGCAGGAAAATCTCGGTCGACCAACTCAACGAATATGCCAATTCGGTCATGACTTTTCAGACCGCTGATGTTGCCGTCAAAAGCCACTTCTTTGATCGTTTGAAATACCGTGACGAAGTGCTGACGGATCTCCGGAAACTGGCCGGATTGAAGGAGAATGCCGAGATTCCGATCGTCACAGCCACCGAATATGTCAAGGTGCCCACCGAGGTGAAGAGCCTTGTCAAGGATAAAATTGCCGTCGTTTATGCAGAGGGTGAGATCGACATGGGATCTGGCAGCAGTGCCCATGACATCAACTCAAAGGATGTCTCAGCCGGCATTCGCGAGGCGCGGCTGGATTCGACGGTGAAGGCCATTGTGTTGCGCGTGAATTCACCCGGCGGGTCGGCCTTTGGTTCAGAGGTGATCTGGCGGGAGGTGAAACTTGCCCGCGACGTCAAGCCGGTCATCGTTTCGATGGGAGATTATGCCGCCTCCGGCGGATATTACATCTCCGTACCAGCCTCAGTCATTCTGGCCGACCGGACCACAATTACCGGATCGATCGGTGTCTTTGGAACCATCCCCAATGTCAGCGGACTGCTGACAGACAAAATCGGGATTACATTTGATCAGGTGATGACGAACGACCATTCCGACATGCCTTCCATTACCCGAAAGATGACTCCTTTTGAATCCAAACTGATGCAGAGTTATGTGGAGAATACCTATGGAACCTTCCTTTCACACGTGTCAGAAGGGCGAAAGATGCCGACTGCCCGTGTAGACTCTGTCGGTCAGGGACGTGTTTGGAGTGGTTTGAATGCCCGGGACATCCATCTCATTGACGACTTCGGCGGTTTCAATGAAGCACTCAAGCTGGCTGCCGAGAAGGCAGGCATCACGGATTATCGCATCAAGGAACTTCCCAGGCAGAAAGATCCGTTTACAGAGTTGTTCAAGAATTTCTCTGTTCGGATGCAGGCCCGCATGATGGAATCGGTCATGGGATCCTCCTACGACTATTGGAAGATGTTTTCAAAAGAGGCAGGGTCGCGGGGAATTTATGCCCGGATGCCTGAAAATATTGAAATACATTAAAACAAGGATTTGAAAAGTATCATTCTTTATCTGTTTTCGCTCGTCTACGGAATGGTGGTTAACTTCCGGAATACCCTCTTTAACCTCAACATTCTGCACGGGAAGGAATTTGATGTGCCGGTCATCTCTGTAGGCAACATCACCGTTGGGGGTACCGGAAAGACACCCCATACGGAACACCTCGTCCGGCTTCTGAGTACGAAATATACCGTGGCGGTGCTGAGCCGGGGATACAAACGAAAAAGCAGCGGTTTCGTCGTCGTTGAGCAAAATTCCTCTTTCCGTCAGGTTGGAGATGAGCCCTTGCAGATCAAGCGAAAGTTTCCTTCGGTACTGGTCGCTGTAGATGAAAGACGGGTTAGGGGAATCGAAAAGATCTTGAAAATCAGTGAACGCAGACCCGATGTGATCATACTGGATGATGGATTCCAGCATCGCTATGTGACGCCTTCGATCAACATTCTGCTGGTGGATTATTCCAGAATGATCACAGAAGATTCGCTGCTCCCATTGGGAAGACTTCGGGAACCGGCCACCAACCGCGACCGGGCCAATGTCATCATCGTAACCAAATGCCCAAGGGAGATCAAACCCATTGATGAACGGATCATCACCAAAGATCTGAACATTCGGCCTTATCAGGATCTTCATTTCTCAAGAATCAAATACGGAGACCCCATTCCGCTCTTCCCTGAGATGGCCGATGAGCTGCCGGAAGCACCGGATGCGGAAACAGGCATTCTCCTGCTGACCGGCATTGCCAATCCCACTTCGCTACGGGAAAAAGTGCTGAAACTGACCAGAACGGTTGTTCCGGTTGAGTTTCCGGATCATCATGTCTATTCGGAGAAGGATATGGCCAAAGTGCTGACGCAGTTTGAATCCCTTTCCACCCCCCGGAAGATTATCCTTACCACCGAGAAGGATGCTTTGAGAATCTGGGAATTGCCTCAGGTACCCGACGCCTTGAAGAAAAGGTTTTATTACCTGCCCATCGAGATTCGGTTCATCAATCAATCAGAAAACGAGTTCGACAAAAAAATCATAAAATATGTTGGAGAAAATAAAAGCAACTTCGAGTTACATTCTAGAAAAAACAAAATTTAAACCGGAAGTAGCCATCATCCTGGGTACGGGGCTCGGCGGACTTGTCAAGGAAATAGAGATGGAATATGCCATTCCCTATGCAGAAATTCCCGACTTTCCGGTATCCACCGTTGAAGGGCACAAAGGTCAGTTGATCTTTGGCTACCTGGGCGGGAAAAAGGTGGTCGCCATGCAAGGCCGGTTTCACCATTACGAAGGGTATACGCTCAAGGAGGTAACTTTTCCGGTCCGCGTGATCAAAGCCATGGGGATCGATACCCTCTTCGTCTCCAACGCCAGTGGCGGATTGAATCCCGGATTCCGGGTGGGCGACATCATGATGATTACGGATCACATCAACATGTTTGGAGACAATCCGCTGATGGGTCCCAACGTGCCGCAATTGGGTCCCCGCTTTCCGGATATGAGTCAGCCCTACAACCTTCGGCTGCGCAATCTGGCCCGAAAGATCGCCTTGCAACACAACATCGAACTGAAGGAGGGCGTCTACGTAGGTGTGGCCGGTCCGACCTTCGAAACACCCTCCGAATACAAGATGTTCCGGATCCTCGGTGGCGATGCCATCGGCATGTCGACCGTCCCGGAGGTGATTGTGGCCCGTCACATGGACATGGCCGTGTTTGGCATTTCGATCATTACCGACAGCGGCGTTCCGGGTGAAATTGTCGAGATCTCCCATGAAGAGGTGCAGGCTGTAGCCATGCAGGCAGAACCCAAAATGAGCCTGATCATTCGCGAACTGGTAGCAGCCGTCTGATATTGACTAAAACTTCCGGGTGAAAATTGTGATGATTTCACCAAGTTGTAACAATTCATACCACCAAAGGTTAACATACATGAAAAAAGACCCCTCCTTCTGGAAGGGTCTTTTTTTATGCTTACAACGGTATTTTGATGCAAAAACCAGGCTGTATGATAGATTTGCTTTGTTTAGAGGCAATAAAAACGAAAAGAGGCTGCCGGGGAGGCAACCTCTTACGAATCCAAATCAACTAACTACTACTAATAACTATTAACGATACAAATATAGTGAATATTTTATTACTAAATGTAAATTTATTATTAATTAACTGAAAAAAAATCGATTTTTCACATATTTCAATAATCGGCTGATTTTCATTGGACACTTCGGCAATTATGCCAGTTTTTTGTAACGAATCCTGTGTGGAGTGGTGTCTCCCAGTCTTTTTTTCTTGTTTTCTTCGTATTCAGAATAACTGCCTTCGAAGAAGTAGATTTGAGATTCACCCTCAAAAGCCAGGATATGGGTGGCAATTCTGTCCAAAAACCATCGGTCGTGGGAAATCACTACACAACATCCGGCAAAACTTTCCAATCCTTCTTCCAGCGCACGGAGCGTATTGACGTCGATGTCGTTGGTCGGCTCGTCGAGGAGCAGGACATTGGCTCCGGATTTCAGTGTGAGGGCCAGATGCAGTCGGTTTCGTTCTCCACCTGAGAGGACACCGCACTTTTTCTCCTGATCGGCACCGCTGAAATTGAATTTGGAGACATAGGCACGGGCATTGATCATCTTTCCCCCGACCATCACCTCGTCGGTACCACCCGACAGAACCTGATACACGGTCTTTTCCGGGTCTATGGCCGCATGGGACTGATCCGCATAACCGATCTTAACCGTTTCACCCACAGCGAAAGTACCCGAATCGGCATTTTCCATGCCCATGATCATACGGAATAGAGTGGTCTTTCCGGCACCATTTGGACCAATGACCCCTACGATTCCATTGGGAGGAAGGGTGAAGTGAAGATTCTCAAAGAGCAACCGATCGCCGAAACTTTTGGATACATTTTCGGCCAGGATCACCTTGTCGCCAAGTCTTGGACCATTGGGGATGAAGAGTTCCAGTTTTTCTTCCTTCTGTTTCACATCCTCGTTGAGCAATTTCTCATAGGCTCCCAGACGTGCTTTGGATTTGGCCTGTCGGGCCTTCGGACTCATGCGAACCCATTCGAGCTCACGCTCAAGGGTCTTTCTGCGTTTGGAGACCCCTTTCTCCTCCATTTCGAGCCGTTTCTGCTTCTGGTCCAGCCAGCTGGAGTAGTTGCCTTTCCATGGGATTCCTTCACCCCTGTCGAGTTCCAGAATCCATCCGGCGACGTTGTCAAGGAAATATCGGTCGTGGGTGATACAGATGACTGTACCGGCATATTGTTGCAGGTGTTGTTCAAGCCAGTCGATCGACTCGGCATCCAGGTGGTTGGTAGGTTCGTCGAGCAAGAGGATGTCGGGTTGTTTGAGCAGCAACCGGCACAAGGCTACCCTTCTTCTTTCCCCACCGGAGAGGACGGTTACCGGAGTGTCTCCATCCGGGCAACGCAGGGCATCCATCGCCCGTTCCAGTTTGTTGTCGAGATTCCAGGCGTCTGTTGCATCGATCTTTTCCTGCAGCTTGGCCTGTCGGTCCATCAATTTGTCCATTTTATCCGGATCTTCATAGACCTCCGGTAGTTCGAACTGCTTGTTGATCGACTCGAATTCGTTGAGCAGATCGACAATCTCCTGGGCACCCTCCTGAACGATTCCCATGACGGTTTTTTCGGGATCCAGTTGCGGATCCTGCGGCAGGTATCCCACGGTATATCCGGGGGAAAAGGCCAGTTCTCCGTTGAAATCCTTTTCGATCCCGGCAATGATTTTCAGCAGGGTGGATTTTCCGGATCCGTTCAGACCGATGATCCCGATCTTGGCCCCCAGGAAGAAGGAGAGGGAAATGTCCTTGATGACCTGTTTCTGAGGTGGGTAGGTCTTGCTCACCTTGTACATCGAGAAGATGATCTGTTTGTCTTCGCTCATGATGCTTGATAGATTAATTTGTTGCAAAATTCGCTTTTTCCGTTGAAACCCCAAAAAATTCCTGCGGCTCATTTGTGTGCAAATCTCCTTTGGTTCCAAATGGGTTTGCAGGACCGCCGACGTGCGAAAAGAGGGCGGATCGTTGCACTCGGTTAACGTATCAATCTTTCAATTTTTTGTATTTTTGAATGGACCACTTTACATCCGCAAAATCATGAAAAAATTTCTCCGTCGATTGTTATGGATTGTGTTGCTGCTTCTGGGACTCCTGATCTATTACAAATACTATTATACCTATAGTGAAGGATTCAGGGCCGGCCGACTTCAGAAATTTTCCAACAAGGGATTCCTGTTCAAGACCTATGAAGGGGAGATGATCCTTAGCAGCGTACGTTCGGCGGAGAACGTCCCTCTGGCCTCTGAGAAATTTCTGTTCTCGGTTGAGGAGGAACCTGTTGCCAGAAAGGTAGAGCAGCTCCAGGGAGAGGAGGTTGTGGTTCACTATTCCGAGAAAAACGGTTTGCTTCCCTGGCGTGGAGATACCCGATACATCGTTGACAGCATCAGCGTTCGCAGGGAAAATAGGGGCCAATGATCCGGGGCCAATGGTGATTTTTAGTCACTTCGGCTGAACGAATCGGGACATTTCCTACATCAGGCTTTTTTGGGGATCCGTATCTGTTGTCCGGGATAGAGTCCTTTGACATTGCGGATGTTGTTGTACTCTTTCAGATCGGTATCCGTAATTCCCGGAAATTTTTTCGCAATGGTGAAGAGGCTGTCTCCGCTTTGTACCGTGTAGACGATGTAGTCATCCGATTCGGTGGTGGAGGCGGTCAACGGTGCCGGACTCTTCGCAGCCGGTGCGGCTACAGCGGTGGAATCCTTCCCGCTTTTTACCTTTTCCTTCGGTTTCTCAGCCACAACAACCTCCTTGCTCTTGAGGGTCTTGGAAGGGATGTAAAGTACCAGACGTTGTCCGGTCCTGATCTTCTTTCTTCCCAGATCGTTCCAGTCTTTCAAATCGGTTATGGAGACACGGTATTTGTTGGCCACACTGGTCAGGCTCTCTCCTGAAGTCACGATGTGGGTGATCTCCTTGATTCCGGAGGCGGCCACACCCCGTATTCCCTTGTAACGACCTTTCACCGGGACCAACATGTTGTTGGGGAAGTATTTATCCCTTTCGTAGGCAAAGATCTGGGTCTGGTTGTCAATAAAGGTGGAGATGGAGGCTGTTGGCAATTTGAGAAGCATTGGTTTCTCGGGTCTGGCCGGAATCACATCCCTTCTGTATTGGGGATTCAATTGGCGCAAGGCCTCTACCGGAATGTTAAGGATCGCAGATATCTGCTCGAAATTGAGGTAGTTGTGGATCTCAAGGGTATCCGTAAGGGTGCTAAACTTAGGTTCAGCGGCTTTTAGCATGTGTTTGTCGGCCATGTTCACCATGTAGGTAGCCGCAATGAAAACCGGTATGTATCCCCTTGTCTCCCTGGGAAGAGAGTAATAGATGTCCCAATAGCTTTGCTTTCCACCGCTTCTGCGCACGGCCTTGTTGATGTTGCCCGGACCACAATTGTAGGCAGCGATCACCACGTGCCAGTCGCCATAGATGTCGTACAAATCCTTGAGGTAACGTGCAGCAGCATCGGATGACTTGATGGGATCGGACCGTTCATCGATGTAGGAATTGACCTCGAGCCCATACAGCTTGGCCGTTCCGACCATGAACTGCCACAATCCACCGGCTCCGGCCCTTGAGATGGCTTTGGGATTCATGGCCGACTCGATGATGGGCAGGTATTTCAGTTCATGCGGAAGCTGGTAGCGCTCCAGGGCCTCCTCGAAGATGGGAAAATAGTACTTGGCGAGTCCCAGGATATAGGAGGTGAGTTCCCGTTTCCGGATGGTGTACAGTCCGATGAAATTGCGGACTGTTTCATTGTAGGGTAGGGGCAGAAAAGAGTCGATCGATTGCAACCGACTGACATAGACGGAGTCGGGCAGATAATTTTTCATCTCCTCCGGCAGGGAATCAAATTCTGATTTGTCATAGGTGAAGGCATTCCGGATGTACCAGGTGTTCACCAGAGAATCGAGTTTGTCGGAGACCAGCAGGTTGAGGTTGTCATTGACCATCTTGTCTGCCATTTTGGTGGCGACAGAGTCATTTCCCCAGATTTTTTGTTCCTCTTCAGCAGAAATGGGTTTTTCAACTACCTGAGCGGTAGTCCCTAAGGATAGCAGAAGAATTGCCAGAAATAAAATGTTGAATCTTATTTGCATGGTAACAGGTCTGTTAAAAATTTATAGCTACGTTGACCCCAATCACCTGGGGTCCGTGTCCGAAATAAGCTGGCATGGGATCGATGCGCATGCTCAGATTGTCATTGATGTCAAAATCAAACAGGTTGGCGTCCACACTCGCGTCAATGATGCTCAGCACATGCAGCGCCGCTATGGCAATGATGCTGAGATCCCTGTTTCGTCTGTAGTAATCCTTTCCGGATTTTAGCTGGTTTTTGAAACTGCCAAAATGGGAAGGATTGTTGTTGAGATTCCAGTAAGGTATCTTAAACAAATTGTTCAGATAATCCTTGTCAGCCTGGCTCATCTGATCCACCGTCGAATATTTTGCGATGGTTCTGTAGGCATCAAAGAAATCGTTGTAGTTGTTGCTATTCCAGCCATACAAGTATACCAACCCAACGTATCCTCCGTAAACAATCGGCAACTTCCAGTATTTTCCGTTGTAGACCTGACCTAAACCGGGAAACAAGGCGGCATAGATGGAAGCTTTCTTGGGCGAAAGTACTTTTTTTTGTGTTGAAACGGAAATCTGCAGACTGTCTTTCGGGACATTCACCTCCTGTGCTCCTGCATGAATGCTGAGCAGGGAGAG
The DNA here is from genome assembly GCA_021286825.1 of Marinilabiliales bacterium. Taxonomy (GTDB): domain Bacteria; phylum Bacteroidota; class Bacteroidia; order Bacteroidales; family Prolixibacteraceae; genus CAINVV01. The sequence goes on from JAJTBP010000009.1 coordinate 13,249, forward strand.
CATGATACCGAACAGAATGACTTTTAACGCTATTTTCAAACCAACTTAATTTCCTGATTATGAATTTAATCTGTCAAATATACCGATAATTCGTTCCAGATCTTTTGAATCATTGAAAGGGATCTCAATCTTTCCTTTGTATTGATCGTTAATTTTCAGTCCGATGTTGGCATGGAAATACTTTCCGAGGTGTTTTTTCAGGTCGGAGAACTGATCGTTCATGGTCTCGGCCTTTTGTGCCGGCGATTCACCCTCTTCTCCGGAGGCATTCAATTTTCTGACAATCTCTTCCGTTTTGCGTACGGAAAAATCGTATTTGACCACTTGTCGGTAGACCATCACCTGGGTTTCTGAATCGGGGATGTTGATCAGGGCACGGGCGTGGCCCATGGTGATCTCCTCATCCCTGATGGCTTTTTGGATCACGGCAGGCAAGCGCAGCAGTCTCAGGTAGTTGGAGACGGTTGATCTTTTTTTGCCGACCCTGTCGCTCAGACTCTCCTGGGTCAATTTGCATTCTTCCATCAGCCGCTGATAACTTAGGGCGACTTCGATGGCGTCCAGGTCTTCCCGCTGGATGTTCTCGACAAGGGCGAGTTCCAGCATGGCCTCATCTCCTGCTTCCCTGACAAATGCAGGGACGCTGGTCAGTCCGGCTAGCTTGGATGCCCTGAACCTCCGTTCCCCAGCGATGATCTGGTAACGTTTGTCGGCGATTTTGCGCAGCGTAATGGGTTGTATGATTCCAACTTCCTTGATGGAGGCTGCCAATTCCTTGAGAGCCTCCTCGTCAAAGTGGACACGGGGCTGAAACGGATTGGCTTCTATCTCAGAGACGGGGATCTCGTTGGAGACGGGTTGTGACTCCCTGGAAACGATCGGGGCGTCATCAATGAGGGCCCCGAGGCCTCTTCCGAGTGCATTTCGCTTTTGCATGGTACGTTCAAAAATTCGTTATTTCAAATGATCTCTTTGGGATCCAATTTAGTCATCTTGTTCTTCTGAAGGATTTCCCTTGCGAGGCTCAGGTAACTCTGAGCTCCTTTGGAACCCACATCGTAGGATACGACGGGAAGTCCATAGCTGGGGGCTTCCGACAGGCGGATGTTACGGGTGATGATGCTCTCGAACACCATCTCCTGGAAATGTTTTTTTACCTCTTCCTGTACCTGATTCGACAGATTCAGCCTGGAATCATACATGGTGAGCAGGAATCCTTCGATCTGCAGTTCAGGATTGAGCCTGCTTTGAATGATCTTGATGGTATTGAGCAGCTTGCCCAGACCTTCCAGGGCAAAATATTCACATTGCACCGGAATGATGATGGAGTCAGAAGCCGTCAGAGCATTGACGGTAATCAACCCAAGTGAAGGAGAGCAGTCGATCAGGATGAAATCGTATTCTTCCTTGATTCTTTCAATCACCTGCTTCATCACCTTTTCGCGGTTGGGCATGTTCAGCATTTCAATTTCGGCACCCACCAGATCAATATGGGAGGGAATCAGGTCAAATCCGGGTGTGGAAGTATTCAGGATGATGTTTTTGGGATCCACATCGTCGACAACACATTCATAAATACTGGTTTTGACGTTTCTGACATCGAAACCGACACCCGCCGTGGCATTGGCCTGCGGATCTGCATCGATGAGCAGCACTTTGAATTCCAGAACAGCAAGGCTAGCCGCCAAATTGATGGCTGTGGTTGTCTTTCCGACTCCCCCTTTCTGGTTAGCGATTGCAATAACTTTTCCCATGTTTCTCACTTTTTTTAAGTCGGCTTCAAAGTTAGTATTTTCAGTGCAACGCGCACAGCAGGGAAGAAAAATTGATTTCTCTCCGTCAGAAAAGATATCAACTAAAAGGGATCCACATCCACTTGGATCTGGATGGACTTGTTGTTGTCCTTACTCCTCACGTAGTCAAGCATTTCCTGCATCTGCCGCTTGGCAGATGTGACAGAGATGCTTCTTTCCAGCTTTAGCCACATCACCTGGATGTACTGGAGTTTGATCCGGTTGATGGCCGGGAATACCGGTCCCTGGACCCTTTTCCCAAATCTTTCCCGCAAGGCAGTCGCACATTCACCGGCGATGCGTTCCAACTCATAGATGTCTTTGTGCTTCAGGTTGATGCGTATCATCCGGCAGAAGGGGGGATAATTGAAGAAGTTCCGCTCCTCGATCTGTTGCTGGTACATCCCCTTGTAGTCGTTGTTGACGACCCGTGCGATGATGGAATGGTCGGGCTGAGCGGTCTGAATGATCACCTTGCCCCGTTTGTTCCTTCTTCCGGCCCTGCCACTTACCTGCGTCATCAGTTGAAAGCTTCTTTCGTGGGATCGGAAGTCCGGAAAGTTCAGCAGATTGTCGGCATTCAGGATGCCCACCACCCGTACATGTTCGAAATCCAGTCCTTTGGTGATCATCTGTGTGCCGACCAGTATGTCGGTGTCACCCCTGTCAAATTTGTGCAGGATGTTCTGAAATCCCTTCTTGGAACGGGTCACATCGAGATCCAGTCGTTCAATGGATGCCTCCGGAAAGAGCAGGGTGAGTTCCTCTTCGATCTTTTCGGTGCCAAAACCCTTGTTGTTGATCTCAGCCGATTGGCAGGATGGACAACTGCCGGGATACCGGGTTGAATAACCACAGTAATGGCAGGTCAGCCGCTGTGTATTCTTGTGAAAGGTCAGGCTTACATCACAATTGATGCATTTGGGGATCCAGCCGCAGGCTTTGCATTCGATGAATGGAGCGAAACCGCGCCGGTTCTGGAAGAGAATGACCTGTTCCTTGTTGGTTAAGGCCTGCCGTATCTCTTCGTAGAGTTCCGGTGTCAGCATGCCGCGCATCGACTTCCTCTTCCAGGCTTGTTTCAGATCAACCGTTACGATCTCGGGCATCTCGATCTGACTGTACCTTTCGTTGAGCTCTACCAGACCATATCTGCCGTGCAGGGCATTGTAATAGGATTCAACGGAAGGAGTGGCGGTTCCCAGGAGAACGGGAATCTTCAGCATGTTTCCCAAGACCACGGCACTGTCGCGGGCATGATACCGGGGGGCCGGATCCTGTTGCTTATAGCTGTTTTCATGTTCCTCATCCACCACGATCAATCCGAGAGCGGTAAAGGGGAGGAAGAGTGCCGATCGCGTCCCGATGATCAATTGATGGGTGGGAAGGTGGTTTTCCGGTTGAAAATCCAACACCTTGTTCCAGATCTCTACCCGTTCTGCATCGCTGAATCGGGAATGATAAACCCCGACCCGCGTTCCAAAGACCTCCAGCAACCGGTTGATCATGTGGGTGGTCAGCCCGATCTCAGGCAAGAGGTAGAGTACCTGTTTCCCCGCCAGCAGCTGTTCCTGAATGAGCTGAATGAAGATCTCTGTCTTGCCGCTGGAGGTTACCCCATGCAGGAGTGTCACCCCATTCGAACGGAAGGCGGATCTTATCTCCGCCAGGGCCTTCTCCTGGGCTGGAAGAAGGGGAAAGAGTTCACGTGTTGCCCTCTCAGACGAACCGATTCGTTCGATGGCCAGTTCATCCAATTCGAAAATATCTTTTTTGATGAGCGCATTCAGGACGGCTACCGTCGATCCGCTTTTCATCAACAGCGCCTTTTTCGGTATGGCCTTTTCATGCAAGGCTTCCAGTGATTCATTCTCTTGCAGGAAGAGATGAAGCATTTCGCGTTGCTTGGGAATCTTGGTCAGCAGATCCAGCGTCCGCATCAGTTTTTCTTCGGAGACCATGGCCTTGCCAAGTTTGACGATCGTTTCGGTCTTGGGTTTGTAGGTCTCACGGATTTCTTCGTCTACCCTGGCAGCCCCTTTCCCCAACAACTCCTTCAAAACCTGCAAGGTACCCTTTTTGAGAAGGGCACTGCTCAATTCGAAGACGGTACAGCTTTTCTTGGCACGCAGGTAGTCGAGGAGTAACCTTTCCCTGGGCGTGGGCTCTTTGCCGGCTGAAGGTTCATAGGCATCATTGAAGGTAACCCGTGTTTCGCTTTCGAGTTTCAGTCCGGAAGGGCGGGCCGCTTTCAATACCTCACCCATCGAACAGTGATAATAGAGGGCGATCCACTCCCAAAGTTGGAAGTTGGAGGGCGGTACAACGGCCTTCTCATCGAGGAGGTATTCAATCCATTTGGGTTGAACGCCCTCGGGCGGTGCCTCCACGAGCCTCCTGACGATGCCGGAATAAAATTTCTTGGGACCAAACTGCACGACCACCCGCATTCCCGGGTCAATCCGTTCCTGCATCTCCTCCGGTATGAGATAGGTAAAATATCCTTCCAGGGGGAGCGGTAAGATGATTTCTGCAAATTGTGCCGATGGGTTATGCATGGTGTCTCTGTTATGTGCCGAAGCTGCATGGTGAGCGAGGGATCCAAGTTACATCAAAAATGGAGCGGATCGGAGAGCAGGTTCCTCTTTTCCCTGATGAAAGTGTCGACCACTTCCGGTACCAGATCCGATATTGACAATCCCTCCCGAAGCTTTCGACGGATCTCGGAGGCACTGATGTCAAGCAAGGGTGCCCGGATGATCTGGACTTGCTGTTCGAACCCCGCCGGAATCTCCGATCCGGAAGATCTGGGATAGACAATCAATCCATACCGGGACAAGATGCGGTCATAGGCTTTCCAGCGACGGAATCCCGCCAGGTTATCCCCACCGATCAGTACCCGGAATTGATCATTGGGATAGAGCGGCTGAAGGTAATCGAGCGTTTGGATGGTGTAGGATGGACGTGGAAGTCCTGCCTCACAATCACTTACCCGGATCCCAGTCATTCCATTCGTTGCTATGCGGGCCATCTCGAGCCGAAGTTCGAAGGGCCAGAGTTCCTGATCCTGCTTGTGTGGATTGAGTGGAGAAACTACCAGCCATACCTCATCGGATCCCTCCCTGAGGGCCGCCTCCGCAATGGCCAGATGACCCTTGTGAATGGGATTGAAGGAGCCGAAGTAGAGGGCAATTTTCATGACGGGGATTGGATCAAGTCAGGCAACGAATGTTTCGCCATTCCTTGCCAATCGTGTGTTGATCATTACAAATTTAAAAATTCAATGATCTTTTGTTCCGCTACCTCAAGGGCATGTTCCAACGAGTCATTGACCAGGATCACATCGAAGAGCGGAGCATAAGCCATCTCTTGTTCGGCCTTCTCCATTCGTCTCCGAATGGCTTCCGGCGCATCCGTTGAACGGGACATCAGGCGCCTTTCCAACTCCTCCAAGGAGGGTGGCTGGACGAAAAACGCAAGGGCGCGATCCCCGTAAAATTTCTTGATGTTGCTACCTCCTACCACATCGACATCGAAAAGCAGGTTCTTTCCCTCCTGCGTGATGCGATCCACCTCGCTTTTCAGGGAACCATAGTAGCTGCCTGGATAGACCTCCTGCCACTCCAGGAACTCCTCCTTCCGGATCTTTTCTTCAAAGGCTTCTGTGGTCAAAAAGTAGTAATCTACCCCCTCTTTCTCGCAATTTCGCGGTTTTCTGCTGGTGGCAGAAACGGAGAAGGCGAAGTCGGGATGAGCTGCCAGGAGATGTCTGACAATGGTGGTCTTGCCCGCACCTGAAGGGGCTGAAAAGATGATGATTTTTCCTTTGGTCATTCCTTGAAAAACTTACAAAACATTCAACAGTTGCTCTTTGATCCTTTCCAGCGCATCCTTCATCCGGATCACCAGTTTTTGCATCTCCAGGTGGTTGGCCTTGGATCCCAGCGTATTCACCTCCCGGCCGATCTCCTGAGCGATGAATCCGAGCTTTTTGCCCACCGGCTCCTTCAGTTCGAGCGTTTCGATGAAATAATTGCAGTGGTTGAGCAACCGGACCTTCTCCTCATTGATGTCCATCTTCTCAAGATAAAAGATCATCTCCTGTTCCAGCCTGTTTTCATTGAGCTGTTCGATGGAGATCTCCTTGAGTCCATCGTATATTTTTTCACGGATCCGACTTACCCGTTCGGCTTCATAGGGATGCACCTCCTCCAGCAATGAGGTGATCGACCGGACATTGGACAGGAGATCCTGTTTCAAGATCGCACCTTCCTGGATTCTGAATTTGTCCAACGCGGCAATTGCCTCTACGATCTTGTCGTGAACCAATCTCCATTCCGCATCATCCAGCTCTTCCCGTCCGTTTTTGATCACCTCCGGAAGTCCAAGCAACGCCGGCAGCAGGTTCTCCTGCAGCGGTATCCCCAGCTCTGTAGCAATCTGAGCCATTTGTTGGTAATAGCCTTTGACGATTCCCTGATTGATTCTTGCAGCGGATTCATCCCCAAGCGATTCTGTGTAGAGGATAAAGTCGACCTTTCCCCTGATCAGTTTCTCGGATAGTTCCCGGCGAATCTCCAGATCCTTCTCACGGAAGAGGGAAGAAATGCGGGTGTTGAGATCCATCTGTTTGCTGTTCAGTGACTTGATCTCAATCGAAATTTTCTTGTGGGCAAACTCACATTCGGCTTTTCCGTAGCCTGTCATCGATTTTAACATATCGTGCCGCTTTTGGACAAAGGTAAGGAAATGTGCCGACCTGATAAAATGGGATTTTTGTGAAACGAAGGATCATTCTTGTGGGTCCGCTGGCTTGTTACGCCTGACGGATGCACCCAGGTAGGCACCTGCAAATGCGAACAGACACACAGGCATCAGCGAAAAGCTGCCCTCCCTGAAGAGGGCCATCAACGGAATCCACAACCCAGTTGTCAGCCCCCAGATCCAGGGTTTTTCCGGTGAGATGAAGCCATAAAATGCTGCAAGCAGGACCATCAGTCCGGCGGTAATGCCTGAATCGTCCCATCCCGGTCTGCTGTCGATCCAAAATAGGAGCCATCCTGTCAAAAGGGATAGGGCTATCAGGAGGATGAATCTGTTCTTTTTTGTCATGGGATTTGACCCGGTTCTCTGGAAGAATGCTGCGAGTATCTGTCGAACGAAGATAGAAAACTTCAGTAAGCCATTTTTAAATTCGGACCGAAAGTAATGTTGATGATGTATTCACTTTTGACCGGACTGTTCTGGAACCTACCGGGCAGCCATTCTTCCGGCAGTCTTCTGACCACCCGCAATGCCTCGGCATTGCAAGCCCGACCCACCCCCTTCAGTATTTTGAAACCGGAGAGTTTTCCATCTTTTTCAATCCAAAAGGAGACATATACCACTCCAGTCACTTTTTCATCTGTCTTGTGTAAAGGGGCGGTAAGTTCGCTGATTAGAAAATCGTTGAGCCTGCTGGTCCCTCCGATGAACAACGGGGGACGGTCCAGCTTTGTGATGAGGGTGTCGTTGTTTTGTACGATACGAAATTGCTTGTCTATCAGCGAAGTCTGATAATAGACCGGTTCATTCGTGGCAAAGTCGACGATCATTTCGGAATTTCCTGCATGGTCAAAGAACTCCCACTTGCCGACCCTCCGGTCATCCGAAAAGGCACCCAGGGTTCGAAGGATACCTTTGGTGTCGTATTGTTTCCAGAGGCTATCCCGCTTACCGGCATTGTAATACCCCTCCACCAGCACCTTCTTCTGGTAATAGGCCTTGTATTCTCCCTGACAGATGGTGGTGTCTGACTTTAAGACATAATAAACCTCCGATAGCTCAGGGGGTTGTCGCTCCCTGACAATCTTTTTGGTCTCCTTGCCCAGGGGCATCGAAGGGAGCAACAAGGTTAGGATCAGTGGTAAGCATTTCATGGTTAGGAAGATTTATGACTCGGATGCTTTGTTTTGGCTGACCATTTCGGTAAAACTTTTGGCGGCATTGGAGAATTCGGCCGGCATCAGGATGACCGTGGTGGTGTTGTTGTCGATGCCGATTTCCGATAACATCTGCATCCGGCGTAACTCAAGGGAGATGGGACTTTCCTGCATCTGTTTGGCCCCCTGGGTCAATTTGATGGAGGATTCCAGTTCGGCTTCTGCCTTGATGATACGGGCTCTTTTCTCACGGATGGCCTCGGCTTCACGAGCCATGGCACGTTGCATGGACTCCGGAATCTCCACATCCTTCATCTCGACCATCTCGATTTTCACACCCCAGGGCTCTGTGGCTTCATCAACAATCTTCTGCAACGTGGCATTGATCTGTTCCCTCTCGCGAAGTACCTCGTCCAGAAGATGCAGGCCGATGATGTTACGCAGGGCCGTCACGGCAAACTGGTAGACTGCTGTGTTGAAATTGGCGATGCGGATGACCGCATTCTCCGGATTGGTGACCCGAAACCAAAGCACCGCATTGACCTTGATGGTCACGCTGTCCTTCGTGATGGTCTCCTGTTGCTCAAGATCGACGGTCTTGGTGCGTATGTCAATGGTTTGTTGCCTGTCGATGAAAGGAATGATCCAGTACAACCCGGGACCTTTGGTCTCCGAATAGCGGCCCAGTCGGAAAACGATGGCACGTTCATATTCCTGCGCGATACGCAGTCCGGACAAGGCAAGCGCAACAAGAATCAGCAGAATGGGGATGGCGATTTCCATAGATTTAAATTTTGGTGTGCACGAAAGGTTCGGTATCGGTGGCGAATGATTCCCTCACCCGCTCAATCAAAGGTATACAATGCACCTGAGATTGCAAACATTTGCCTCCATCTTTTGTCCGATTGTCGAAGGTCTTTCAAACACCTAACTGCTGATGCGATGCACCTTCACCTATTTCCATTCCAAGTTGTTGCCAGTCAGGAATATTTAGCTTTTTGGATCAGCCTTTCAAGGGTGCTCTTCGGTGTATCGTTTGTAATTGTCCAGGATGGCTTGCCAGCCTGCCTTTTGCATCTCGAGGGGATGCTCCTGTTCTGCATCAAATTGGATCGTGACCACCGTTTTCTCACCTTCCGCAGCCCACTCAACCGCTACCACTCTTTCATTTCCAAGGGAATAAACCAGTTTCTCATAGCGTCGGACCTCTTTGTAGCAGCCTTCAAAATCAAATCCGAAACTGCCATCCCTTGCTTCCATCCGCGACCGCATCCTGCCTCCAACGTACAGTTCATTTTCTGCAGCGGGACAATGCCAGTCGGGTGAGGCGAAGTTCCAGTGAATGATGTGTTCGGGTAAGGTATAGTAGTCCCAGCTTTTTTTCAGACTGGCAGCCACAGTGGTTTGGATGGTGATTTTAGATGTTGTGCTCATGTCGGTTTTTTTAAGGTTCCGACCTTTTATACTGCATTTTCACCTGTTCGGATTCGTTTCTGTAAATAACGGGGGATCGCTACCGAACTTTTCGCACCATTGGCCACAGCAGCGCAAGGTGCAAGAGTGCGTATGTCAGCAAGATGGCCCATCCGATGCCTTCGGGTTGGGGGCCGAAGTTTCTTAGCAGGAGGGTGATCATTCCCATCGCTGACCCCATGGCCAGTTGATGTCGGTATGATGCGGGAGCCATCTCCTGGTCTGCGGCAAAGTAGAACAATCCCAGGAAGAGTCCACCGGAGAAGAGATGCGCCACGGGTGAAAGAAAGTGGATCGGATTGATCAGCCACAAAATGCCTTGCAGGATCAACACCGTGGTGATGGCCGTCACGGGAATGCGCCATGCGATGCTTCTCCGTGCGATCAGGTAAAGTCCGCCAATCAGGATCGCAATGGAGGAGATCTCGCCCAGCGATCCGCTTATATTTCCCCAGAAAAGATCAAGATTGCCGGGATAGATGCCGGTTTTTGCCAAGGCTGTCACCCCTTTTGTCTCGGGAATACCCGATTTCCAAATGCCCAGCGGCGTGGCACCCGTAAAGGCATCCATGGAGGTGATGATGGCCGTCCAACTTTCCATTTGCGTCGGGAAGATCAGTTGCAGCAGGGAACGGACGAGCAGGACTGCCAGAAAAGTCATCCCGGCAGACGACACGAACTTCAGGTTAGAGCACAGGGTTGCCAGAACCGCAGCCAGGGCCACGAACCAAAGGGATACGCCCGCTGGCAGGGTGAGCGCGATCAGGAGACCGGGGATGAGATCCCATCTGCTAAAGGCGGGTGAAAAGTCGGGTTTGTTCCCCCATCTGAAAAAAAAGCCTGTTGCCAGGGCCGTCAATCCACCGACGATCAGCAATCGCAAGCTGTTCAACCCAAAAAAGACGGTCGAAAGGGTCATGACAGGGATCAGTGCGATGAAGTAAATCCGAAATTTCTCCATCCGGTCTGTCGGGTCTTCCCATCGCAGGTTTGTCCGTATCGTATTGAGGGTCTTCATGTGTGGAGAGTGGCTTCACCGCCTGGCCGGACCGTTTGTTGTGGTTGCCGGAAGATTCAAAAATAATGGAAATTTTGATTGAAAATTGCTTTTAGCTGATGGCACCCCAGTTGAGGTGGTTCTTTCGCAAAGCCAACAGTTGTTTTACCAGGATTTCATTCTGAGCAGCAGTCAGTTGGGGATCATTTTCCAGGATCTCCTCTGCTTTGTCCCGTGCGTACTGGAGGATCTGACCATCTTTGGACAGGTTGGAAATACGCAGATCGAATGACAATCCGCTTTGCTGTGTTCCCTCAAGGTCTCCCGGTCCGCGGAGCCGCATGTCGGCTTCTGCAATCTCGAAGCCATCGTTGGTTTGGACCATTGTCTGCAACCGTTGGCGGCTTTCGTGACTCAGTTTGACACTGCTCATCAGGATGCAATAGGATTGCTCGGCACCTCTTCCGACCCGTCCCCGAAGCTGATGCAGCTGCGATAAGCCAAATCGTTCGGCACTCTCGATCACCATCACCGAGGCATTGGGGACATCCACACCTACCTCGATCACGGTGGTGGCGATCAGTAGCTGGGTCTGTCCACTCTTGAAACGTTGCATCTCCTCCTCCTTCTCGGCAGATTTCATCTTGCCGTGCACCATGCTGATGCGGTATTCCGGCAACGGAAAGGCCTGGGTCAGGTGTTCGTAACCTTCTTCGAGGTTTTTGTAGTCCAGTTTCTCAGACTCCCGGATCAGGGGAAAGACGATGTAGACCTGCCGGCCCAGGGCGATCTCCCGTTTGAGAAAGGCATAGAGCTCGGCCCGGTGGTTGTCGTAGTAGTGATAGGTGCGGATTGGCTTTCTGCCGGGTGGCAGCTCGTCAATGACCGATACATCCAAATCTCCGTAGACGGTCATGGCAAGGGTTCTCGGAATGGGTGTGGCAGTCATGACCAGCACATGGGGAGGCAGGAAATTTTTACGCCACATCTTGGCTCTTTGCATGACCCCGAAGCGATGCTGCTCATCGATGACTACCAGTCCCAGATTCCGGAATTCTACCGTGTCTTCCAGTAAGGCATGGGTGCCGATCAGGAGTTTCAGGGATCCCTCCTTCAACTGTTCGTGGATTAGCGCCCTTTCCGATTTTTTCGTCGATCCCGTCAGGAGCCGGACATTGATGTCGAGGTCGCCCAACATCCTTTTGACCGACTGATGGTGCTGGATGGCCAGTATTTCGGTGGGGGCCATGATGCATGACTGAAATCCGTTGTCCATGGCAATCAGGGAGATCATCAGGGCAACCATGGTCTTGCCACTGCCCACGTCTCCTTGCAAAAGCCGGTTCATCTGTTTTCCGTTGACGGTGTCTTTTCTGATCTCCTTGATCACCCTTTTCTGGGCTCCTGTCAGTTCAAAAGGGAGATGGTGATGAAAAAATTCATTGAAATGGTTACCCACCTCCTTGAAAAGATGGCCTTTGAATTTATTCTGTCTTTCATGCTTGAGGTGAAGCAGTTTCAGCTGGATGTAAAAGAGTTCCTCAAATTTTAAACGGTACTCGGCCTGTCGCAGGGAGTGGGGATCGGATGGGAAATGGATGTTTACCAAGGCATTTTCCAGAGGCATCAGCTTCAGTTGACCCGTCAGCCAGTCGGGGAGCGTCTCGCGGATCTTCCCCTTGCAGAGCATCAGGGCATTGTATTGCATCTTCTGGATGGCCTTCGAGACGAGGAAGTTGTTCTTCATCTTCTCGGTGGTGTTGTAATAGGGTTGGATGTACCCCTCCTTCTTGTCCTGCACCAGGCCCAGCTCCTCCAGTTCCGGATGGATCAGTTTCCATTTTCCGTTGAATTCGGTGGGTCGCCCGAAGACGATGTAGGGAACCTGTGTTTTCAGCGTTCCCCTGACAAACTTGATTCCCCGGAACCACACCAACTCCATCTGCATCTCGCCATCGTAAAGCATGGCCACCAGTCGCTGGGCCCGTCCTTCACCCAACAATTCGATGGAAACGATCGTTCCCTGGATCTGGATGAAAGGCAGGGTCTCATTGATCTCCCTGATTTTGTAGAACTTGGTGCGGTCGATGTATTTGTAGGGAAAATAATAGATCAGTTCTGCCAGGGTGTTGATTTTCAACTCCTGGGTAAGCATTGCCGCCCTTTTGGGTCCTACGCCCGTAAGAAATTTGATCTCTTGTTCCAGTATACCGGCCATTGTTTCCGCTGATGTAATCGCTTCCAGCTCCGAAAATAGCAATTATCGGTGGAAGATGGCCTCAAATCTTCGTTTATCTCTCCGCCGATCCGGTGAGAATGGGGAGTTTCTTCCTAACTTTGCAGTCGAAAACCGGTTTCCGGAGGGAGATCCCTTGGGTGGCCGATGAAACGGGAGAGGCTGATGAACCGGATCTTAGCACCTCCTGTAAAGAGCCGGATTTCTCAACAGAAAGATGATGCAATACCGATCCAGACGTAAATTCAATCATTGGCTGACGGCCCGTCACAAGGGAGGTCATGGCATCCATTCCCCCTTCCTTTTCCGGTTGATCACGACGGTGATCGAGAACAAGGGCCATTATTCGGCTTATCCCATACTGGATTCGGCCCGGCAGAACATTGAGAACATGCTGAAGATGCTGGATGTCCGGCAGTTCTTCGGCGATTCTTCCCTGGATCGTTCGATTGGGGGTTCCGGTTTGAAGCAGCTGCATCTGCTGCCGGCAAAGTTCGACAGGCTGATCTTCAGACTGGTCAATGAATTTCAGCCCGACGATCTGGTGTTTGTTGGCTCTGGTTTTGGAACCACACCCCTGGCCATGGCACTGGCCGATTCACGCAAACCGGTGACTGTGCTGGTTGGGAACCACCACTTTCGCTCTTTCTGTGATCGACTGTTCGAACTCTATGACTTACCCAATCTCAAGCTCTCGGGTTTCAAGCCGGTACCTGCCTCTCCATTCGTTGTGATACAGTACCCCTGCGATCCCCCGACATGCGTGGCTTTTTTGGATTTTCTACGGCAAGAGGACGATTATCACGGGACGATCATTCTAAGCGGCATCCATGCCTCCCCTGAAATGGAACGGATATGGGACCAATGCCGGAGTTCTGAGAAGGTTCGGATTTCACTGGATCTCTTCGAACTGGGCCTGCTTATTTGCTGGAAAGGACTTCAGAAGGAGCATTTTGTTCTGAGATTCTGATCCCAGACCCTCTCCATTCAAAGGACATAATAGGTTAGTATCTTTTCAGCCAGCTCATTGTAGGTTTTTTTCCCGGAAAAGAAATACATGTTGTAAAAGGCCAGGATGACACTGGTGTAGGCGACACTTTTTTCCTCGCCCAGGAAGGTTTCTCCCCCGGGATAGACCCTTGCGTTTCCCTCGGTGCTGATTTCTCCGGAGGACTTGATCCGTCCCGATTCCCAGAAAGAGCCACAGGACAGTTCATTGTAGAGGGTTTGCCGGATCGCTTCTGTAGGCCTGAGAATGGTCAGCAACCGGAAACCATTGGCCAGCGAAACCCCCTGATAACTGCTGTCGTATCCGCCACCCTCCTTGAAAAAACCTTCGGATTGTTTTTGCGCAAGGGCAAGCGCAGCAAATTCGACACCCTTCTTCATCGCCTCTTCGTCATTCAGAAAGCGGCCCATTCCATAAAAGGCCAGGGCATCGAAAAATAGTCGGTTGGGAGCCTCTGCATCGGCCTGAACCAACACCGCCTTGTTGGCCTTGAGAAAATCGAGTGTCAGCTGGTAGCGTGGGATCAGCAGGTCAATTCGTTTTCTGGAAGCGGTCTGGGCCAGATACCCTGCATTGTCTTGCAGGGCAAGCAATCCGGCACCCAGTGAGGCATAGAAGAAGGCGATGCCGCTGATACGGTCCGCGAGGGTAGGAGTCGACTGGCTTAACTCTGCCGGAACTACCAATTGAAAATCGCCATCCGCATTCTGGTGACGAAAGCTGTATTCGACCGCACGGATGAACATCTCCAGTGCCGTACCATTTTGTGCCTCCACGGCATAGTCGGCCAGTGCCGAGATACCGGTCTGAAAACGGACATGAAAATAGCCATTCTTGTTTCTCCCCAGGGCACCCTCTGCATCGCTCTGGTTGGCAGAGGCCAGCTTTGCGATGACATCCGGACGAATCAGGGAGGTCATTTCATCCTGCGTGTAGAAACCCAGGTTGGGCGCGATGGTGCAACCGGTGACATCGGGAGGGGGCGATTCCTCATTTTTGCAGGAGGAGGGGAGTTGCATCAGCAGAACAGCCCAACCCATTAGGCAAGGAAACAAAAGCCATTTTCCTCCCCGTAGGAGTGAACGGGAGAGATGACGTAGGAAAGATTTGCTTCTGATGTGGGACATGACGGATGAACTGCAATTGTATCGCTACCGGACCGGATTGGAACGGTCAATAAAAGTAGAAGAATCCCGTTGAAAATCCAATTTTGTTGAGGAAAGGGGCTGTTTTAAGGGGGAAAAACCGATTTTTAGGTTAAGTTTGTATTGAGAAAATTATTCCGGATGGAAAGTGTCATCAGGTTAAAAGATATTGTAAAAAATTACCAGGTTGGTACGCAGATTGTAAGGGCCCTGAGAAAGGTGTCCCTGGATATTTTCAGGGGAGAATATGTTGCGATCATGGGAGCTTCGGGCTCCGGGAAATCTACCCTCATGAACATCATCGGGTGTTTGGACACCCCCACAGCCGGTTCCTACCAGTTGAACGGCAAGGATGTGAGCCAGCTCAATGACGACAGTCTGGCCGAGATCCGGAATACAGAAATCGGTTTCGTCTTTCAGACTTTTAACCTTTTGCCGCGTTATTCGGCACTTGAGAATGTAATGTTGCCCCTGATCTATGCCGGAGTAGGCAAGGCAAGGCGTGAAGAGGTGGCCACCGGTCATCTGATCAATGTGGGTTTGCAGGAACGCATGGAGCACAAGCCCAATGAGTTATCAGGGGGGCAGAGGCAACGTGTGGCGGTGGCAAGGGCACTGGTCAACAATCCCTCCATCCTCTTGGCCGATGAACCCACCGGTAACCTGGATTCCAAAACTTCGGAAGAGATCATGAAACTCTTTGCCGATATTCATTCCAAAGGCAATACCATCATTTTGGTAACACACGAGGAAGACATAGCACGGCACGCACACCGGATCATCAAACTGAAGGATGGGGTGATCGAACACGATTACCTGAATCCCGATCCCATCTATTGACGTACAAACCCACCAAAGGGTGGATGCCCTATGCGGGCCACTGTCCGACGCAAGTGGGTGGAACAGGGCTCTTGTGTCTGTCAAAAATCAAATCATGCGATCATGAACAAAGAGATGAGAGTGTATACCAAAACCGGTGACGATGGCACCTCGGGTCTGATTGGTGGCACACGTGTAGAAAAATATGATCTCAGGCTGGAGTCATACGGGACCGTCGATGAACTCAATTCCTGGATCGGTATGATCCGTTCCTTTCCCATGCCTGCCGAGGTATCCCGGGTGCTGCTGGCTGTCCAGAACAAGCTTTTCGTTATCGGAGCCCGACTGGCTACCGATCTTTCAAAAACCGACCTCTCCGATCGTCTGCCCCTGATGGAGGAGGACATCCGTTTGTTGGAAACGGAGATGGACAGGATGCTCGATCATTTGCCTCCCATGAATCATTTTGTGCTTCCGGGCGGCAATCAGGCTGTGGCTTCCTGCCACCTGGCAAGGACCGTTTGCAGACGTGCAGAACGGCGTGTTTGCCAGCTCTCCAAGGAGATTCCCATTCCCGAAGGACTGTTGAAATACCTCAACAGGCTTTCTGATTACCTTTTTGTTCTTTCAAGAGAAGTGTCTAAA
>JAJTBP010000283.1 GCA_021286825.1 Marinilabiliales bacterium
TCGTACAGGCTTTGATTCCTTGCCAGGGTGTCACGGGTTGTGGCGCCTTCCATCGCAGATGACCGGTGGGTGGCGCTGCAAAGGGTATGCCCAGAAAGATCTTCACCACCTGGTCTGCTGACTGTAATCCGGAAATCTGACCGGAATAGAGCGGAATGGATTGGACATGGAGGAGATCCTGTTTCGGACCGAAACTGCACAGCAAGAGTGCCGCACATGCCAAGGCAAGGGAATTTTTCATCCGGAGATATTTTGATGATCGTATAGACAAATTCAGACCAACGGGCAAACGAAGGACCTGTCACAGACAACCTGGATAGCCATACAAAGTCGAGCGCCAAGCTATCGTCCAAGGGTTGGATTTCCGTCCGTTAAAATGGGCATTGCGGACCTGGTGTTCCCTTTTGAGACATTGCCGCGAAAGGGAACCAATTTCACGAAATGCGATCCATCATTTTCCCGGATGTTCAAAGATAACCAACTCAGACCGATTTCGGGTCATGAATGGGATCGCTTTTTCGCACAAAGCATTGCAATGTTTTTTTCAACATCGGGATTCCGTTCCGAAAGTCTTACTGATTTTCCAGAATCTTGACCCTTTCCGGCGCGTTTGTGCTAAACTGTTTCGGATCGTAACCGACATTCGATACGACCGGATGGCACAAACCGATCACCATTTTGGCTGCGTAGTAGGCTTTCCCTTCGAAGGTGACATCCCGGACAAACCTAAACCACTTTGGATCGGTGAAATGTTCCGTATTGTAATCGGATACAAATAGATTGTGACCCGGTTTGAAAAGGACGGGATAGGAACAGCATTCGATTTCCAGCGTCTGGATGGAGCTGCTGTGATGGCTGAATTCAACGGCGATGCCGACATGGCAGCAGAGCACCTGCACATCTTTGGCCACAAAATGTTCGCTGAAGCGGATGCCACAGCCATATCCGCCAATTCTTACCAAACCCACCTCTGCCAGGGCATGGTTGTCGACTCCGGGCATGGTGATCCCGGTACTTCCGCCTGAAGCAGGATCCAATGATTCACTCAGCGGGGTATCGGTGTCGATGAGCAGGTTGTCGAGAACGCATTTGCTGGCATATCTCAGATTCAACGCACCCATTGCATTGACGATCTGACTGCCATTTTGCCGGGTGGTGGTACGGATGCCCAGATCCCGGATGTAGGGGGTCACATAACTCCACTGTTTCCAACCCTTGCCCAATCCCTTTGCCACACCCATGACCGCGGTGGCCGAATCCTTCGAAACCCTGTCGGAAACCAGCACTACTCCGCTCCGCGACGGACCCGCCGCGATGAGTCCCTGTGCTTCAAATTCGGGAGCACATTCCCCTTGCAGGATGATGCTACAGGAGGCTGTCACCTCGCGGTAGGGGATGTAAAGCTGTGCCTTGCAGGGATGGTGGTCGACCGAATCCAGTATGGGTCCCCCAATGCGATAGATCCCGGCCGGAAACCAGACGATCCGGCCATTTTGCCGAACAGCCTCCAGGATGGCCGATTGTATGGCCTGGGTATCATCCGTATGGCCATCACCTTTGGCCCCAAAAGCTCTCACATTCAGGAATTCGCCTGGGGGAAGGGCTCTTTTGTTCTGACCGCTCACGCTCCATAAGCAGGCGAGGAGCAACGTCAGCAAGATCATCTTTTTCTTCATGGGTTTGTGTCAAGGGTTAGTTGGTTTGTTGGATCTTCAGGGTTTTCCTCCGGACAGGCTTTTCAAAACCTGATTTGCCTGGGGATCGGTGGGCTCCAGTTCCCTGATCCGGGAATAAATTTCGATCACCTTGTTTCTGCTGGCCGAGGCTTCCGCTTTGTTGGTCCGGAAAAGCTGTTCGTATTGAAGCCAGTTCCAGGATCCGAGGTAACGGTAACACTCCAGGATCCCTTTTTTGTTCTTCGCCGAATCGCTCTCCAGGATAGACAAGGCCTTCTGGTAGGCATCCCTGGCCATGGCCTTTTTCCCATCCGGGTCGAGGATGGATTGTACCCTGCCGCGCAGCAGGTATCCACCGGCATAATGGTCATTCAGGCGGTTCACCTGCTCAAATGCACTGTCGGCCTTCCAATAAAAAGCTTGGGCTTTACTGCGCATCCCGGCCGTGTCTGAGGGGTTTCTTTTGGTCTTGTCCCCATCAGTAATGGAGGCAAGCCGTTGCCGCCATTGATCTCCCTCCATGAAATATTCCTTTCCTGCGAGGAACCAATGGGTGATTTGCTCCTTCCCCGTGAGGGCCAATCGCCGATACAGATCTCCTGCCCAACCGTGCCTGTTGATGCCCGAAGCAAATGCAGCCGTTTCGGCCAGCAAATCCTGCCGGGTGGGTTCCAGGGAGAGTGCCTTCTCATATTGAACCTGGGCGAGGGAATCCGCTCCTTTTTTGGACAACAACCGTGCATAACAGGTATAATCTGAAACAATCCGCTTCCGCGGATCGCTTAGCGTAAAAAACCGCTCCATAAAACCGATCCCATGATTTGTCTCGCCTTTTTCAAGGGCGATGTATCCCTTGATTCTCATGGTATTCCATTCCTCTTTCTTGCCTTCAGGCAAATTTTCAAGCCATTGGGAGGCCACCTCATATTTTTTGTTGAGAAAGAGGAGGATGGCATATCTTTCGATCAGATTGCCACTCTTTTCACCCCCTCTCTCAAAAAATGTCTGGTAGGCCGACTCGGCTTTTGCATAATCTCCGGTGGTGTAGGAGAGGTCACCCAGATATCTCCAGGCGATCACCTGATTGCCTTTCAAAGCCAAAGATTTCTCGAGGGATCGGGCGGCATCCGGATAGGCTCCTGTCAACGTTTGCAGGGCTCCCAGCTCCCGATAAACCAGAGCCGAATTGGGGTCAAAAAACAGGGCTCTTTGCAGGCCATTGATTGCTTCTCCATATTTTTTGCCGGACATGGACAACAACGCGGACAACCGGTGCAGTCCGGCATCCCTGGGGGCCATGTTCAATCCCTGTTCCAGATAGTTACGGGCGGCGGCACTGTCTTTGACGGCCAGTTGAAGGCACCCTTCTGCAATGGCTACGTAGATTGCCGGATTCATTTTATCGGTTCGCCTGGCACGGTCGAACCATTCTGCCATCTCTACCCGGTTGTTTTTTTGCAAGGCCACCTTGCCCATTCCGACCAATGCCGCATATGCTTTTGGGTTGGAGGATTGCAGCTGACGATAGATGGCCAAAGCCTCCTCTTTTTTCCCCAGTGCCAGACAGGCATCTGCCCATCCCACCCGGAGAGCCGGTTCATCGGGCGATTGGTGCAGGGCTGCAGCAAACCACTGTTCGGCTCTTTCATACTGCTGTTCCTGCATGTATTCGGGTCCCGTCAGGGAAAACTCCTGTGCGGAGACGCAAAGAGCCAGAAAAATAGAGAATAGGGTGCAAACAATCTTCATGTAGTGCAGTTCCGGTGGATCAGCGGACGGGATGCAATTTGCAAAATTTTGACTGAAATAGGCTACTGCACTGCGTTAAAAATTCTTATCCGGCAGATAGACGGGCAGGTCATAGGGAGGGTCTGACGTTTACCTCACGTTCGGGATTCTTCGCCGGGAGGATTCCCGATTTGAGAAGGATCCGCTGGCCCTTGTCGCTGTTTAGGAAGGAGACAAAACCGCTTGAGAGTCCGCTGCGGGGTTCGGTATTGATCAGGTAAATGTTGCGCAGCAGGGGATAGCGGTGGCCGTTCAAATGCTCCTGAACGGGCAGAAAATGATTGCCTTCCTGCATTGCCTTCCGGCTCACGGCAAGCATCTTCACCTGTTGCCGGAAGGTGTTGTGCTGCGGATCGTTTCGGTCGACCAGCCAACTGTTGCCCACCACGCCAATGACATCGGCATGGCTGGCAGTATATGCAATCACCTCTTCGGTCTTGTCCAAGGCCGTGATGGCGGAGGTGGTCATTTTGCCACCACACAATGAATCGGTCAGGAATCGGAGCATGCCCGAATTCCGGTTGTCGAAGACCACCTTTGACGGCAGCAGGGGAGCCGATTTTTCGTTCATGCCGTTGCCCATCAGGAGGTTGCGCAGTTGGTCGATGGAGATCACCGAGTCTTGCACCGAGGGATGAACGATCAGTGCGATGGCATCCTGTCCCATCAGATCCTGTCTGGGAAAGAGTTGGCGTTCCTTGAGCAGGGCTACCTCATCCGGTTCCAACTTTCGGGTTACCACAGCTAGTGTCGTACTGTCCGTCAGTAGTTTACGGATGCATTCCCTTTCCGGGAGTGCCTGGATCCGAATCTCGGCATCTCCATAGAGCGCAAGAAACACCTGCCATTCGTTGGCTATAACGGGAAGAAGCGACTCATCCACAACGATGGATACCTTGCCAGCCACAGGACCCTCCTTGCCCGGTTTCCCTTGGAAGAAACGGCAGCCGGAGAGCAAGAAGAAGATCAGGGGAAGCAACAGATATTTCATGGATCTGGATGGACTTTGGAAAATGGTTTTTATGTGGCGTTTGACGAAAGCTGATCTGCCTGGGCTGATCACGCGAAGCTCCGGCCGGACTATTTTCGGTCTGTTCAGTTCAGAATG
>JAJTBP010000284.1 GCA_021286825.1 Marinilabiliales bacterium
GGAAACCATCATATTCGAAATTGGTCTCAACGCCAAATTGACGAAGGGCATGATCGGTTCAGTGCCTAGGTTTGAAAAATACTCCACTCCGGCTCCCAAAGTCGTTATACTGTTGAGACCATAATGCATTTCTCCTCTGGCAAGCATTGACTGCTTATCATCTTCGACCATCCCTGCACTCATCGTATATTCAAATTCACCTGGTGGAAGGAAGTTAAAGGGGATGGTTATTTGTTGTTCCCGGGAGCGTTCTTCACCCCATGGACCATAGAATTTTAGTTTCACATTTGAATTACCGTAAACCAGGGGCACCTGGAAGGAGAAGAATCCGGAACCATCTGCCTTTGCATAATCCACCAGAACATTGTTGACGTACAATTCGACAATCCAGCCTGGATTGGTATAATCACTCAAAGGATAGGAGCCGAAGGATCGTCTGAAAATAGTTGGCGTATTGGTAAACTTGATGCCCAGAACAGGGTTGTAAAGGGATGAGATAGCCTCAACGTTGATCTTTCCTATGGTCGTTTGTCTAATATACGGGTTGAAATTATTGACGAATTTCCAATAGTAGTTTTGTTGTTTTTCAGAGAATACCTCTTTCGAGTCGTAGTTCAGATAAGCATTGAACTCTCCTCCACCCAGGATAGACCCCAAAGCCAGATTCAATCGGGTATCACTGTTGCCCGGTAGGGTGTGCGTGGCAATGACAGACCAGTCGGCCATTCCAAAATGGAACATTGGAAAGTTTCTGCGGATGACGGAGTCTGCTTTTATCTCACCGTTTAACTTGCTGATGTTTTGTCGCATCTCTTCCTGTCTCCTTTCCCTCATGGCAGGAAGCTCTAGTTTGGTGGACATTACCACCGTCATCGATCGCTGGTTGAATTTGCAATCCAAACCAAAGACTTCTCCCAAATATTTCGACAGCAGGTACAGATTCGTTTCGGTCCTAACAAATTCACCCGGCTTTAACGAGTAGGTCTTTCCTAGAAAGTGAATCTGATTGTTGCTTTTGACGATTTGATAGGTTGATTCCGGAGAGATAAAGAAACCGGTAATGCTATCCAGATTGTTGGATAATTTGTTTCTAATTCTTAAAAATTGAAAGATATCCGCAACGGGTAGCAGAATATCTTGATTGCGTATAACGGCCGGGATCTCAATTGAACCAATATTCTGGACTTGAAAATAAACCGAAATCTCCTCATAGTCAGGTTCTTCTTGTGCGAAAGATGGTTGAATAAAACAAGCCAGCATAAGACATAAGATCCCCGATATCATCCATTTTGAAGGTATGAACCGCCCGAAACCGCTGATCCGGGTTTTGATAAAGTGCTCTCTTTTAATGTCTGCCAACTTTTCTAATACTAGTTCACTGATTTTTGTCTGTGACCCTCAGTGTTTCGTTTAATTGTCAATGTAAATACCTGAATGATAAGATTTTATACAATATATTTTTACAAAATTTTAATTCAGTGAAACAGAATGGTTATGGTCTAGCCATTCAATTTAAACTACTTGAATGTGAGCGAAGTTATCCTATTAAAACAATAATTTACCCTTCGCACTTGTGTGTCAAAAAAATGTTATCAACTTTATTTGGTTAATAACATAATACTGAAATTCAATTTCTTAGTCTTGGGATATAACAAGTCTGACCGACAATTGTTCAGCGCAGATGCTGTAAACCTACGTCTAAAGGTGATGCAGGTTACACTTATGTGAGGATGGGGGATAAAAGCAAAGAGACAGTGTTTTCTTAAGACTTGGATTTCAAAACTATAATAGAAAAGAGGGACAAGCCTTTTATTCTTGATTAAATGTCAGATTAAACGTCCCGCTGTAGTTACCCGGAGGGTTGGCGGCTGAGTTGCCAACAGATAAGGTCCCTCCAACACGTATTTCCATTCGGAGTGGTGATTCCTGATCAAGAATGAAAGGGGTTCCACAGGATGTATTGGACTGCGGAGGCCCGAGATGCAGGGTTAAAGTTCCGCCATGACTGCCTGTCAAGGTGAATGCAGTTCCTGAGTTATCCGTGATTGATATGACAGTTCCCTTAATTCCTTCCACCTGAAAGATCGCAGGTGAGAAATTGTACCCTAGACTCAATAGCACTACACTGCCGGTAGAACTTCTCATGCCTGTAGGAGAGATGGTCACGGTTCCACCGGAAGCACCATGTGTAAATGCACCAAAGATGAGTCCCTGGGTTGGATTGACAAAAACCTGGATGGGGCGTGGTGGTTTTTCCTGCGCCTGAAGGACAAAGGTGGTCATTGACATCAGCAAGGCAGAAATCATCATTGGTAGAAATCTTCCTACAATGACACGGATTTCGTCTCTTATTTTTTGCATAGGTCAATTGATGCTTTAGTGGATTAGATTAAGTGGTTCTTAAAATTAGGCAATCATGTTGTGATTTACAAAAAAGAGCTTCCATTATTTTCTGCGAATAAGGGTCTTTTCCGATTGTTGTTTCACATCAGTCGAGACAGTGACAAGATAAACTCCTGTTGTTCTGCCGGTTCCAATGTCTACAGATTCCTGATCAACCACCTCCTTTTCCAGTACGACACGTCCGATGATATCTGTAACGACAAGCTTGGCCGGTAGATTGTCCGGCAGGTTGATTTTCACCATTTCAATTCCATTTACCCTTGTCAGCACAAACAATTTGTCGGAGACCACCGTGACATTGCCATCAGAAAGTTTGAATAGCAGTTCAAAGCGTTGATTGTAATCACCTTTCTTCAGGGAGAAGGTGTAAATGGAGTTCTTTCGAAGGTCTTGTGTTACGTTCAACTCGTTGTCCCTCAAATAGATATTTTGAGTATAACTTAGTCTCGTAAGGTCTTTGGCGATGATGCTGATGTTTCCATCCTTAAGCGTTTTAACACCAAGGGGTATACGTGTCAGACTATCGGAAGGTTCCTTCATTCCATTAATTGACAATTGCCTGAAATCGGGTGAGATGGAATAAAGATTGGGTACTGTGTTGTCGGTGTTCATGAGCTTCAGCGCATCTTTCTCCTTGTCAAAGGCAGAAGTAGCGGCTGGGTCAAAATAGATGACATAATTGTCTTCCAGGCTGTTCTTTTCCGTAAATCGGGCTGCAAAACGCAAAATGGTGCGTGAGTCAACCGTTGCTTCCTTGAAGGTTGGATTGAGGTCTGTTGTTCTTACACTGTTGGACATACCCAAGGTAGCAGTTACTGGATAGGAGCCGTTTGTGACATGTACAAAGAAGCCCTGCATGGAAGGTATGATGTTGGTAGAACCTCCGGAAGAGACACCCCCTACATAGCTGGAATAGGTTCCGGAATACTCATCGGCACCACCACTCGAATCAAAGAAATAGAGGGCATTGTCGACATTGGTTTTCGTCCAGCCAGAAGCATTCCAGTCGATTGGAGATGGATAGGGATTGCCAACCAAATTGAATCCTTTGGTGTAGGTTCCATTGTGGTTGTACAATGTTGTGGAATAGTTGCCGTTGTTAACGGTTCCATTCAGTAGGACGGTTTTGCTGGCACTGCTTGCCCCAAGGTTGGCTGCATAACCATTCATGATGCCAAGAGTACCGGATGTATAGGGAGCCCAACCACTGATGTCATTTCCCAGGTTGGTGTTGTTTTCAATATACTTATAGAATGCTGGAATCGTTGCTGTTGCACTTAGATAGCTGGAGAACTGACCAACGGTTGCATCACTAAATGGAGAGCTAAAATACTTATATCCGAATCCGGAAGGCAAATAGCGTTGCATGTTGACCATTCCAGTTACTTGTCCACCGCCAGTTCCGTCGATCAAGGCTGTCTGGCTGGATGTGGAGAGCAGGGTAAGATTTCCCCCGGATGCGAGATTCCCGGTGATTGCAGTCAATATTCCGGATATATTCAGGCTGCCACCCAACGTTACACCTGCAGCATTGTTGATGATCAGATCCTTGATGGTATTCCCCGCAAACGTGGCGGCAGGTATGGTCTGAGCTGAAGATCCTTTCATCTCAAGGGTACCATTGGTAGCCGTAAACGTACCTGTATTGTTCAGATTTCCTGCAATCTGAAGTTTATTTCCGGTTACAGTCAAGGAGCCACTGTTTTGAATCGTTAAATTATTCGCGGTTCCTACCAATCCGGCAGAAAGGGTGGGGTAGTTTGTCTTTCCATTGGCTATCAGCACGTTGGATGTTATGGAAGGAACCGTGCCGCAGTCCCAATTGGATACAGTATTCCAATCCGTATTGGTTGTTCCGTTCCAAGCTCCATCCAGTTTGATGGTCACTGAAGTGTTTGCAGATACCGAACTACATCCGCCTGCTGCAGATATATTATACGTAACAGTATAGGTATTTAATGTTGAGGTAGTGGTTGTTATGTCTCCATTTGACCCATTGATGGAAAGTCCCGATGG
This sequence comes from Marinilabiliales bacterium, assembly GCA_021286825.1. Taxonomy (GTDB): domain Bacteria; phylum Bacteroidota; class Bacteroidia; order Bacteroidales; family Prolixibacteraceae; genus CAINVV01. Next base: position 4,420 of record JAJTBP010000284.1, read on the forward strand.
TGAGGCTGAATAAGTTCCCCCAGAGGTTCCGGTTCTTGTTACCGTAACTATTCCCACATTCGAGCAGAATGGGTTCCCGGCATAGGATATGGAAGCCGTAGGCAGTGCGGTGATGGTG
>JAJTBP010000285.1 GCA_021286825.1 Marinilabiliales bacterium
CTCTGTCGACCGATCGGCCGAATCGGGGCTTCAACGCAACAATGCCCGGGATTGGTGGCCCAAGATGGTGGTGCTGAAGTTCCTGCAACAGTATTATTCCGCTACCCGCGATCAACGGGTGATCGACTTGATGCTTGCCTATTCACGTTACCAGTTGAAGAATCTGCCCCTTTCCCCCCTTGACCACTGGACCCATTGGGGTGCCGACAGGGGAGGGGATAACCTGGCCATCGTCTATTGGCTTTACAACCTGACCGGCGAAAAGTTTTTGCTCGATCTGGCAGAGATCATGCATGCCCAGACGGTCGACTGGACCGATATCTTTCTGACGGGTAAACTACGGATCCCCTGGAGTTATCATTGTGTCAATGTGGCACAGGGCATGAAGGAACCGGCCATCTACTATCAGCAAAAGAAGGATAGCAGCCTGCTGCGGGCGGTAAGGTGCGGATTGACAGATCTTCGCATCTACCACGGTTTTCCGGATGGAATGTATGGCGCAGATGAAATGCTGCACGGCAACAACCCGACACAAGGATCAGAGTTTTGTTCGGCAGTGGAGATGATGTTCTCCATGGAGTCGATCTTGCCTGTTACGGGAGATGTTGCTTTCGCAGATCAGCTGGAAAGGGTGGCATTCAATGCCTTGCCAACTCAAGCGACGGACAGTTACGATAGCCGACAGTATTTTCAACAGGTCAATCAGGTTGAAATCAGTCGTCATCCCAGAAATTTCAATACGGCTTATGAAGGAACGGGACAGCTTTTTGGGCCACTTACCGGTTATCCATGCTGCACATCCAACATGCACCAGGGATGGCCCAAGTTTACCCAGAATCTGTTTTACGCTTCTGCCGATCGCGGCGTAGCAGCCCTGGTTTATGCAGCTTCAATTGTCAGACTGAACGTGTCAGAGGGTCAAACACTTACCCTTGCAGAAGAGACCGATTACCCTTTCGGGGATCGGGTCCAGTTTAAAATGCAACTAAAGTCGAAGACGGCTTTCCCATTTTATCTCCGCATACCGGGGTGGTGCAAAAGTGGATCCATCCGAATCAATGGGGAGATTTGGGGGCAAAATCTTTCCAATCAAATCGTTCGCATGGAACGGGAATGGTCAGATGGTGACCGGATCGAATTGCTCCTGCCCATGGAAGTGGCCATCAGCCGATGGTATGAAAATTCAGCCGTTGTGGAGAGAGGTCCCTTGGTTTATGCCCTCAAGGTGGGAGAGTCCTGGAAACGGATCGAAAACGATGACAAGTATGGCCCCTTTTACTATGAAGTGCACGCCACCACCCCATGGAATTATGGGTTGCTTACCTCTGCAATAGATGATCCTGCCAAGGGATTCCGTGTGATCGACAAGAAACTGGAACCTGGCAAATATCCATGGAATCCAGAAAATGCACCCGTGGAAATCAGCTGTGAAGCGGTTGCGATCCCCTTTTGGACTCTTTACAATGGCTCTGCCGGACCCTTGCCCTACAGCGAGCAATACCAAATGATTACGGGTGTTCCGACATCCGTGAGCCTGATTCCGTATGGATGCACGACGCTTCGGATCACCGAGTTCCCGGTCGTTAAAAGACGCGACAGATAATTTTTTTTGGAAAGCTTAGCGGGTGGATGGTCTGATTCGGTTCTCTCTGAATATTTTCAGGAAGAGGGACTCGAAGTTGTGTGAGGGAGAGAGTGCCTGGGGTAGCAGAATCCGAAGATCGGGCGAGAGCAGACAGAAGGTAGGCACGGCGCGGAGTTGATAATCTGCCACGGCTTTGGGCTTATCACCAGGGGTGTAAAGGATCCAGGGATAGTTTTTGCTTTTCCAAAGCCTGTCGGCCTGGGTCGGATCATCGTCCAAAGCCACCGGTATGACGGTCAGGACCTCTCGAAGACGGTGGTCCAGCGAAACCAGTGAATCCAGTTCGGCCACCGATTCACGGCTGTCACTCCTGAAAAATGCCAGATAGGTGTACTTTCCCTTCGGGGATAGCCGGTATGAACCGTTGCTGCGTGTTTTCAACGGCAAGGTGGGTGCCTGACTTCCTTGCTGCAAAAGTGACATCCGCTCCAGGATTGTTGGCAATTGGTTCTTGAGTGCGATCCAGGAAGCTTTACTTGTTGCGGATCGAACGCCATTGAGCATGGCTGCCTTGTCAAATTTTCCGGCAAAAAAGCCATCGTAAAAACTTTTGACAGCGATCAACTCTGCAGAAGCTCTGTCAAATCCCTTGTCCATAAATTCCTGACAAAAGGCTTCAAAATTGCCTCGTAAGGCTGGCTTGATGAAATCCTTCATGCGGATGTCTCGCGAAAGGGCAGTCAGATATTCGGAGAAAAGAGAGTTGAACAGTCGTTGAAAGGCAGGATGTGCCAACATTTTCTCCCCTTTGCCCAGGGATGCCAGGGCGATCGGTAAGGGCTCCGCTGGATGCAGAATGGCTTCCAGCGTTCCATAGCTGTATCTTTTCAATTGTTCGAAGTACCGGTTTGAACCTGTTGGGAAGTAGTGATCCAAACGGCTGATAATTGCCTTGACTGTATCCGATGATTTTTTCCGGTACAGGTCGGCAGTATGTTGTTCCAACTCACGGTTCAATGCATTTTGAAAAGCCCTGACACGGAAGTTGAGCTCTTTTTCATTTAGCCCATGGATCTTAAGCCAGTAAAGTTCCGGAGTAAAATAGGGACTGGCCGCCTCCTGGGCGCTTCTGGGGGAGTAGGATGGCAGGGATATCTCATAGTTTTGATTGGGTTCGACTACCAGTGTCCCCTTGAATTTTTCGAGATCCGCATAGACCTCGATCGGTTCATCGATGGAAAAGGAAAGATCGAAGCGGCCGTCACGACCTACGATGGCGGAGCCTAGCGTTGCCTGACGATGGGATACCGGTTCCGGATAGGTGTAAAATCGGATCTCTTTGCCGGAATAATCCGGAGCATCGCCCCAAATCCTGACATGCTGGGCTTGGAGTAATTGGGGAAGCAGCAAAAGCAGGAGAATCGGTCTGAACCACATGATCAGAATTCTTCCGGTTCATCCAAAAATTCAGATATATCCAGACAGCATGGCAGAAACTGTGAAGCATCACCTTTGTGCCTCAGGATGTCACGTACGATGGTGGAGGAGATGGCTGTGTGTTCGGGCAAGGTGAGCAAAAAGACCGTCTCGATCTCATTGTGCATCTTCTTGTTGATCTGACCAATGGCTCGCTCGTATTCAAAATCGGCTGCGGTTCTCAGACCCCGAAGAATGTATTGCGCATGCACCTTCCGGCAGTAATCCACCGTCAGTCCCTCATATTTACCCACCCTGATCTTGGGCTCATCCACAAAGACCTTCTTGATCCACTCCTTCCTTTTGGACAGGGGATAGAAGGCCCGTTTGTTGGAATTGTAACCGATCATGATGATGATTTCATCAAACAACGGTAAGGCTCGCCGGATGATGGATTCATGACCAATGGTAAACGGATCGAAGGATCCGGGAAAGACAGCTGTCTTTTTCATTTTCTGATCGCAGTTTTCGCCTGTGGCGATGTTATGCTACAAAGCTATAAAGAAAAGATTCATTTTGACCCGCTTTGGAAAATCATTGCTTAATATAACTATTTTTGATCAACCGGGTTACCCGGTCAACATTTTGTGAAATTCGTTATGACAGAGCGGGATATCATCGGCATCTTTGGGACCATGAATGCAGGGAAGAGTTCCCTGATGAACCTCCTGACACAACAGGAATCCTCGATTGTGGATGCCACACCGGGAACCACGGCAGACACACGCATCACCTTGATGGAGTTGCACGGCATAGGACCGGTAAAATTGATGGATACAGCAGGATATGATGAGTCAGACCTGTTGGGCGAAAAGAAAAAGCAGAAGGTGTATGCAGCCATGAAGGAATGCGATCTGCTGCTTTGGGTCATCAATCCTGCGCTGGAATTTGATCCCTCCGGACTGCCCATCATGGAGGAAGCCATCGAATCCGGAAAGCAAATCATGTTGGTTTACAACCTTTTTGAAGTCTCAGATGCCCAAAAGATTGAATATTTGGAAAATGGTTTTCCGGAATTGCGGCACTTGCCCCGGATCTCCCTTTCGGTTGTCGATCACACGCAGAGAGCCCTCCTGATCGAATCGTTGCTTGCCACTTATGTGCCCAAAAACAACCCGGTACCCTTGCTTCCCTTCATCGAGGCAGACCATTTTTATGTCCTGAACATTCCCATGGATGAGGAGACACCTCCCGGACGATACCTTCGTCCCCAGGCAATGGCTGAAGAGTTCATTACGCGAAACTGGGCATTCCCCGTCTCTTACCGAATGCATCTGGGAAAGGCCAGGCAAGGTGATCCAACTGAACGGGATCGCTGGAACAGTTTTATCAACGGGTTTGGGAAAAGACCCAAAGCCATCATCACCGATTCCCAGGCCATGGACATCATGAAGGATTGGACGCCTGATGACATTCCGCTGACCACCTTTTCC
>JAJTBP010000286.1 GCA_021286825.1 Marinilabiliales bacterium
AACGGATCCGTTACCGCGGAATTGTTTGCGACCGCTGTGGCGTTGAGGTAACAGAGAAGAAGGTTCGCCGGGAAAGAATGGGCCACATTTCGCTCGTCGTTCCGGTCGTACACATCTGGTACTTCAAATCGTTGCCGAACAAAATCGGCTATCTGTTGGGATTACCCACCAAGAAGCTCGATTCCATCATCTATTATGAGAGATATGTTGTCATCAATCCGGGAATCAAACGCCATGATGGTGTGAAATACCTCGATTTTCTGACGGAAGAGGAATACATTGATATCATGGATTCCTTGCCGAAGGAGAATCAAATGCTGGATGATGAGCATCCCGATAAGTTCCTGGCAGATATGGGAGCAGATGCCCTCTACAAACTGCTATCCAGACTCGATCTGGATGAACTCTCCTATGACCTCCGCAACAAGGCAGGCAATGAAGGTTCCCAGCAGCGTAAGAGCGAAGCCCTCAAAAGGCTTCAGGTTGTCGAAGCCTTCCGTTCTTCCAAGGTTCGCAATGAACCGGAATGGATGATCGTGAAGGTTGTCCCGGTCATCCCACCGGATCTGAGACCTCTTGTGCCGTTGGATGGTGGCCGTTTTGCTACCTCCGACCTCAATGACCTCTATCGCAGGGTGATCATCCGGAACAACCGTCTGAAGAGACTCATCGAAATCAAGGCTCCTGAAGTGATTCTCCGCAATGAGAAGCGTATGTTGCAGGAGGCAGTGGATTCCTTGTTCGACAACAGCCGCAAGTCTAACGCCGTTAAAACGGATAACAACAGGGCACTGAAATCCCTCTCCGACTCACTGAAAGGGAAACAGGGCCGGTTCCGTCAAAACTTGTTGGGTAAACGTGTCGACTATTCAGCACGTTCGGTGATCGTCGTAGGCCCAAACCTGAAGATCCACGAATGTGGTATTCCGAAGGAGATGGCAGCCGAATTGTACAAACCGTTTGTCATCCGTAAACTCATTGAGCGAGGCATTGTCAAAACGGTCAAATCAGCAAAAAAAATTGTCGATCGGAAGGATCCGGTCGTATGGGATATTCTGGAGAATGTGATGAAAGGGCATCCGGTTCTGCTGAACCGCGCACCTACGCTGCACAGACTCTCCATCCAGGCGTTCCAGCCTGTGCTGGTGGAAGGTAAGGCCATCCGCCTTCACCCACTGGTATGTACCGGATTCAACGCAGACTTTGACGGTGACCAGATGGCTGTTCATCTTCCTCTTGGCAACGCTGCCATTTTGGAGGCTCAGCTACTCATGCTCTCTTCACATAACCTGCTGAACCCGGCCAACGGTGCGCCAATTACCGTTCCGTCTCAGGACATGGTGCTCGGTCTCTATTACATGACCAAACACCGCAAGGGAGCCAAGGGAGAGGGTCTCTCCTTCTATTCTTCCGAAGAGGCCATCATTGCCTACAACGAGGGAAAGGTCGACATGCATGCCATCGTGAATTGCAAGGTCATGGATCTCGATGAAGAGGGAGAATCCAAACTGACCACTGTCGAAACAACCGTTGGAAGAATTCTGTTCAATGAATTCGTTCCGAGGGAAGCTGGTTACCTGAACAAACTGATGACCAAGAAGGCCCTTCGCGACATCATTGCAGATATCCTGAAAAGGACCAACAATGCCATCACTGCCCAATTCCTCGACGACATCAAGGACCTGGGATACAAGATGGCCTATCGTGGGGGTCTTTCCTTCAACCTGGATGACGTCATCATTCCGGAGGGGAAAACCGAAATGGTTGACGAAGGATATGCCGGTGTTGAGGAGATCCTGAACAACTACAACATGGGATTCATTACCAACAACGAAAGGTACAATGGAGTCATTGACATCTGGACACATGTCAATGCCAAATTGACCCAGAGTGTGATGAAGACCATCAGCTCCGACAAGCAGGGGTTCAACTCCATTTACATGATGCTTGACTCGGGAGCCCGTGGATCCAAAGAGCAGATCCGCCAGTTGTGCGGTATGCGTGGTTTGATGGCCAAACCGCAGAAATCGGGATCCACCGGATCACAGATCATTGAAAACCCGATCTTGGCCAACTTTAAGGAAGGCCTATCGGTTCTCGAATACTTTATCTCTACCCACGGTGCTCGTAAGGGTCTTGCGGATACCGCACTCAAGACGGCTGATGCAGGTTATCTGACCCGTCGTCTTGTTGACGTTGCACAGGATGTGATCATCAATGAAGAAGATTGTGGAACCCTCAGAGGACTGATCGCTTCGGCGTTGAAGAACAACGAGGAGGTAGTAGCTTCCCTTTCCGAAAGAATTCTGGGACGTACGACCGTTCACGATGTTTACCATCCCATGACAGGCAAACTGATCGTCAAATCGGGCGAGCAAATCACCGAAGAGATCGCTGCCACCATCGAAGATTCTCCGATTGAGCGCGTTGAAATCCGTTCCGTGTTGACTTGCGAAGCAGAAAATGGGGTATGCGCCAAATGTTATGGCCGTAACCTGGCTACCGGCAAGATGGTTCAGATGGGTGAGGCTGTCGGCGTAATCGCTGCCCAGTCGATCGGTGAACCTGGAACACAGCTGACCCTTCGTACCTTCCACGTAGGGGGTATCGCAGGTAACGTGTCTACCCAATCCACCGTGATTGCCCGTTACGACGGTATCGCTGAGATTGAAGAGTTGCGTACGGTTGAATGGACCGATGAAAAGGGTGATGCCGTTGACATCGTCGTTAGCCGTCTGGCCGAATTGAAGATTTTGGACAAGAATACCGGAATCCCGCTTTCCACCCACTCCATGCCTTATGGTTCCAAACTTTTCATCAAGAATGGTTCCGAAATCAAAAAGGACTCTGTGATTTGTGAATGGGATCCATACAATGGGGTTATCATTACTGAATTCAATGGCCGCGTCTCCTTCCAGGACTTCATCGACGGTACAACCTACCGCGAAGAGTCTGATGAACAGACAGGATACCGTGAGAAAGTGGTCATAGAAACCCGTGATAAAACCAAGAATCCAACCCTGCGCATCGTTGATGAAAATGGCGATGACATCCGTCTTTACAACCTTCCGGTAGGAGGTCACGTGAGTGTGGATGAGGGTCAGATGGTGAAGGCTGGAGATGTTTTGGTCAAGATTCCAAGGGCATCCGGTAAAGCGGGTGACATCACCGGGGGTCTTCCAAGGGTCACCGAGTTGTTCGAAGCCCGTAACCCATCCAATCCTGCCGTCGTTTCCGAAATTGATGGTGAAGTTTCCCTTGGCAAGATCAAAAGAGGAAACAGAGAAATCACCATTACCTCGAGATCCGGCGAACAGAAGAAATATCTCGTGCCGCTATCCCGTCAGATTCTTGTACAGGAGAATGACTACGTCAGAGCCGGAATTCCACTTTCCGACGGAGCCATTACGCCATCCGACATTCTAGCCATCAAAGGACCGACCAAAGTTCAGGAGTACATCGTGAATGAGGTTCAGGATGTCTACCGTATGCAGGGTGTGAAAATCAATGACAAACACTTTGAAGTCATTGTCCGCCAGATGATGCGTAAAGTTGAGATCGTTGATCAGGGCGATACTCGTTTCCTTGAGAAACAGATCGTTGACAAATCCGAATTCAATGTGGAGAACGACTGGGTATTTGGTAAAAAGATTGTTACCGATGCGGGTGATTCAGAAAGCCTGAGAGCCGGTCAGATCATCACTGCCCGTCGACTGAGGGATGAAAACTCGCTATTGAAACGCCGTGACAAAAAGGTTGTTGAAGCGCGCGATGCCGTTCCTGCTACCTCTAGTCAGGTGCTGCAGGGTATCACGAGGGCTTCACTTCAGACCAAGTCATGGATGTCGGCAGCTTCTTTCCAGGAGACGACCAAGGTATTGAACGAAGCCGCCATCAACGGAAAAGTCGATTATCTCGAGGGATTGAAGGAGAACGTCATCTGTGGTCACCTCATTCCTGCCGGTACCGGAAATCCGTTGTTCAGAAACATCGTGGTGGGTTCCAAGGATGAGTACGACAGACTCGTGGATCACAAGAAATATGAAACTGTAGAGGAAGAATAATAGCTCTGAAACCATCATGGAAGACAATCAGGAACAACTGAATATTGAGTTAACTGAGGAAATCGCCCAGGGAATTTATTCCAATCTGGCCATCATCACCCATTCTCCCACCGAATTTGTGGTGGATTTTATAAGGGTAATGCCGGGTATTCCCAAGGCTCAGGTGAAATCAAGGATCGTGTTAACTCCTGAACATGCCAAAAGGTTGATGAAGGCCTTTCAGGATAACATCCAAAAGTACGAGCAGATGCATGGACCCATCCAGATTCATGGGGAAATGGATCCGTTCTCTCCCGGACCGTTTACCATTCCCAACGGTCAAGCCTGATGATTTCCAAATGATATCAAAAAACTCTCCAATCGGAGAGTTTTTTTATTTTGTATGGTTTTGTGGTGGCGTGGGAAGGGGCCTCCCGATCCAATGGA
>JAJTBP010000287.1 GCA_021286825.1 Marinilabiliales bacterium
TCGGCACAGCCAAGATTTTCCTCAAGGGACTCACCCTTGCCCAAGGGCGCGAGATCATCAACCAGAGGCTCTCCACCGCCTATACCTTCCGCCCCGATCAATTTGCTGTGACCATCGTGACCGCTCGGACCATTCTGGTCAACATCTTTGGCGAAGTCAAAATAACGGGAGGATTCAATATTTCCGCGCTGAACTCAGCATTGAATGCCCTGGCTGCAGCCGGTGGACCCACTGGAATCGGATCGGTTAGAACCATCCAACACATCCGGGGGAGTGTCAAGAAGAACATCGACCTCTATGCCTTCATGAGTGACCCGACGGTCCAGTACAAATATGACCTGCAGCAAAACGACATTCTCTATGTTCCGGTGGCCAACATGCTGGCCACCATCGAAGGCGCGGTCAAACGTCCGATGACCTATGAAATGCTGCCGTCGGAATCCCTGGTGGATCTGATCAAATATGCCGGCAATCTGACCACCAACGTACTCCCCGATTTTGTTCAAATTCAACGCATCATCAATGGAGAAGAGCGCCTCTTTGAATGGAACCTGGCCGATGTGATGTCAGGCAAATTGAAGGTGTCCTTGCAGAACGGGGACGTCGTCCGCATCAAAGAATCCAACAAACCCATGGACCAATATGTCGACATTGACGGAAGTGTATTTTATGGTGGAAGATACGACCTTGCGTCAAATGGAACACTTCAAACACTATTGGCCAATGCAAAACCAATGCCGCGAGCAAAGACCGATCTGGTATTTGTTGAGCGAATGAGGAAAGATGAAACAACAGAACTACTCTCTGTCCCATTTCCAAGTAACACCAATGAACAATTCAAATTGTTTCCTCGAGACAAAGTTCACATTCAGGATTTGTCTGCCTTTAGAGATGTCACGACCATTTCTGTCAGTGGTAATGTAAGGAATCCTTTTGAAAGGTCCTTTGCGCTGAACGACCATATCACCATCAAGCAGGCTTTGGAATGGGCCAATGGATTAAAACCCAGCTCCTTTCCAGTTGCTTACATCTTTCGACACAATCCATTTAAACCCGCAGAAATCAAATACATACAGGTTGATCTGAACAATTCGGACAATGTACTGCTTCAAGCCGGTGATCAACTTAAAGTTTATGACAACAATACCTACACCAACATTGGTGAGGTACGCATCTATGGTGCGGTCAAGACACCCAATGGGTATACTTATGATCCTACCATGTCCCTACAGGACCTTCTGGTCAACTCCGGTGGTTTTTCCGTCGGAGCTGCTTATAACAGAATCGAAGTCTTCCGTACTGAAATTTCTCCGGTAGAACAGGTGAAAATGAAGTTGATTACCGTTCAGGTTGATTCCACATATCGCCTTGTCTCACCTTTAGATTTTAAGTTGCAACCATACGATCAAGTGGTGGTACGAATGACCCCCGAATTTTCTCTGAACCGGACCATCGAAGTCACCGGTCAGGTAAAATATCCGGGTGTTTATCTACTGGAATCCAAACAGACTTTCCTAAGCGACATCGTTGAGAAATCAGGTGGATTGTTGGATTCAGCCGATCCGGAAGGCAGCTGGCTGTTCCGGACCTACCACAAAAGGGGAGGTATCACCATGAGCATCCGGAAAGCCATGGAAAATAAGGGGAATGCAAAATTCGACCCCATCCTGTTCGAAGGGGATGTCGTCAACATCAACCGCAGGGAAAATACAGTGATAATCCGCCAAACCGGAACCATGATGTCGCAATATTCTATCAACCCGGAAAACAATGGCATCAAGACGGTGGTCTTCCAGGGAAGAAAATCGGCCCGTTGGTACATCAACCACTTTGCCGGAGGGTTTGACAAGGAGGCTAACAAAAACAGCCTAACCGTGACAATGCCGAATGATCAAATGTTTGCCACAAAGAAGATTCTCTTTTTCCGAAAGTATCCAACGGTCAGGACAGGATCTGTCATCAGTCTTCAAATGAAACCACCCAAACCGGTCAAAATCGAAGAAAACAAGAAAATGGATTGGCAAAGTTTCTGGGCTACCACACTTTCCGCAACCACAGCACTGATTTCGATACTTGTTTTGTCAAGGAACCTCTAAGATTCTATATTTAATTTGATCATCTTTGTTCCTTAGACACTAAATCGGCAAAGTTGGAAAGGAGCATTTTTCTGGATCAAATTTTGAACTGGAGACAGTCAAAAAAGTAAATGATTTAAGAATGGAGAAAGAAAACATAAATGCCAATGCATCCACATTCGCCAATGATGAAATTGATCTTCTGGCCTATGTGAGAAAAATCTGGAACTCAAAAAAAGTGGTTGTAAGATCTGTCCTTATTTTCATGGTCATAGGGATTGCTATAGCCCTCCTATCACCGAAGGAATACACTGCAACTAGTACAATTGTCCCGCAATTGGGTGACAGCAATTCTAAACTTGGAGGATTGAGTGGATTGGCTGCGTTGGCAGGACTCAATTTGGATTTTGGTCAGCAGAATAGCGCAGATTTATCTCCCATCGTATATCCACAGATTGTAAGCAGTGTTCCATTCCAACTTGAATTAATGGACACACCCTTGAATTTTCAGGATTTCAATGAGCCGGCAACACTTTTTGACTACCTAACCAAACTCCAAAAACCATCAGTATTGGGAACCATCAAAAAATACACGGTGGGACTTCCAGGAATGTTGCTTAGATCACTTCGCGGGAAACCCAGCCCTAATGCAAGTTCCTCGTCCAATCCTTTACAGCCCATAAATCTCACCGAAGAACAAGTTGCCGTCCAACAGTTACTCGATCTAATGGTTTCGTTGGATGTGAAACCCAAAGAAGGATATCTCTCCATCACGGTGAACTTAAATGAACCGGTAGCTACAGCTCAGCTAGCTTTGAAAGCCCAAAGTCTACTACAGAAATACATCATTAACTTCAAAACGCAAAAAGCACAAGCCAATTTGGATTTCATCGAGAGCAGTTACTTAAAGGCAAAGAAAGAATTTGAACAGGCACAAATAAAGTTAGCCATCGCCAATGACCGGAGCAAAGGGTTTACCAGTGGTCTAGCACAAGTTGAAACAGACCGTCTCCAATCGCAATACACCATCACTTTTGGTGTATATCAGGAATTGGCAAAACAATATGAATTGGCAAAAATTCAAGTTAAAAAGGAGACCCCGGTCTTTACGGTAGTTGAGCCACCCATTGTACCTTGGGAGCGAACAAAACCGAACAGGGTTTTGATCGTCATTACCTGGATATTTCTGGGTGGACTAGTAGGCATTGGAACCATCTTTGGAAAAGAGTATCTACAATCCATAAAAAAGAAATGGAAGGATGATGCAAAAAGTGCTTGATCCAAAATAAGATGAAGCAGAAATAATCGACCCGACAAATTTGTTGGGTCTTTTACATCGCCAAATAAAATAACCAATCATAAGCTGAAAAGACATGGATAATTTTTTCGCGCATCAGACTGCCGTGATCGATCCGGACTGTAAGATCGGAGAGGAAACGAAAATCTGGCATTTCTCTCACGTCATGTCGGGAGCCACCATTGGAGCGCATTGCAACATCGGGCAAAATGTAGTCATCTCTCCTGATGTCATCCTGGGAGACAATGTAAAGGTTCAAAACAACGTATCCATTTATACAGGAGTCACCTGTGAGGATGATGTCTTCCTGGGACCTTCCTGTGTTTTTACCAATGTAATCAATCCCAGAAGTCATGTCAACCGTAAGCATGAATATGCCCGAACGACTGTAAAAAAAGGAGCCTCCATTGGAGCCAATGCAACCATCGTTTGTGGCAATGACATTGGCGAATTTGCCTTCATCGGTGCTGGAGCCGTTGTCACAAAAAACGTTGAGCCCTACGCATTGGTTGTAGGCAATCCTGCCATTCAGATTGGCTGGATCTCGGAATATGGCATACGCCTTCATTTCGACGAAAAGGGTCTGGCCATCTGTGCGGACAGTGGAGATCGGTACGAATTGAAGAATGGCATAGTCTCCAAGATTCGTTAGATAAGCACCGACGGATCTTAGGAAAATTGAATGGATAAAATGAAACGGAATGGAATACCAGTGTGATTATCTGATTATTGGTGCCGGAATCGTCGGCCTGGCCATCGCAAGGGATCTGATTATCAGACTACCGGAAGCAAACATCATCATCATCGAAAAAGAACCGGATGTCGCCTTTCATAGCAGTGGAAGGAACAGTGGTGTCTTGCATGCCGGTTTTTATTATACAGCCAACTCATTAAAGGCAAAGTTTACAAGGGATGGGAACAGACTCATGCGTCAATATTGCTATGACAACCATCTCCGGATCAACGAGTGCAAGAAGGTTGTGGTTGCAAAAAACGAAGACGAATTACCCGCTCTATTCGAATTGGAAAAACGGGGTAAGGTCAATGGAGTAGATGTGACCATCTTGGATGAAAATCAACTGAAAGAGATGTATCC
>JAJTBP010000288.1 GCA_021286825.1 Marinilabiliales bacterium
GCGGTAAAAATCATTCGTTATCTGATGGCAAATCCCTTATTTTGGCCATAAGTTTCAGTATATTTACCCACGTAAATAAGCCAGACGGATGTTTTCCAGCCACTACTACCGATTCATTTTCATTTTCTTCCTTGCCCTCTTATCGCCCGGTGCGAAGGCACAGGATCGCATCACCGGAAAGACTTTTGCCACCCGATCCGAAGTCATTGCACGACATGGCATGGCTTGCACCTCTCAACCGCTTGCTACACAGGCGGCATTGGATGTTCTGAAGGCAGGAGGCAATGCCATGGATGCAGCCATTGCGGCCAACGCGGTGCTTGGTTTGGTAGAACCGGTCAGCAACGGGATCGGTGGGGATATTTTCGTCATGCTCTGGGATGCCAGGACAAAAAAGCTCTACGGACTCAACGGTAGTGGTCGGTCACCCTATGAATTGACTTTTGATTATTTCAAAAAGAATGGGATCAACCGTATACCGGCCTATGGTCCGTTGCCAGTCTCGGTTCCGGGTTGTGTCGACGGATGGTTTGCCCTCCATGACCGGTTCGGCAAACTGCCCATGACAAGGCTGCTGCAGCCTGCCATCGATTATGCAACGGAAGGTTTTCCGGTCAGTGAGGTGATTGCCTATTACTGGAGGTCCAATGCACAAAACCTGAAAAAATACAAGGGGTTTAGCCAGATCTACATGCCCGGAGGTAAAACTCCTGCCAAAGGTGAGATATTCAAAAATCCCTACTTGGCAAAAACGCTGACAGCCATTGCAAAGGGGGGAAGGGACGCATTTTACAAGGGGGAGATCGCCCGGAAGATCGCTGCTTATGTGCATGAACAAGGAGGATTCCTTAGCGAAAAAGATCTGGCCGACCACCATTCGGAATGGGTCGATCCCATCTCCACCCAATACAGGGGTTATGACATCTGGGAACTTCCACCGAATGGCCAGGGCACAGCCGTACTGCAGCAGCTCAACATGTTGGAAAAGTTTGACCTTGCGGGGATGGGATTCGGATCGGCCGACTACATTCACACCTTTGTCGAGACCAAGAAACTGGCTTTTGAGGACCGTGCCAAATACTATGCCGATCCCGATTTCAATAAGATTCCCCTGGCGCGTCTGATTTCCAAATCCTATGCGGCAGAGCGACTGAAACTCTTTGACAAGGAGAGGGCTGCCAAGAGCTATCCGGCAGGCAACCTGGAGACAGGCAATACAATCTATCTGACCACTGCGGATGAAGAGGGCAACATGGTCTCGCTGATCCAGAGCAACTACCGGGGCATGGGCTCCGGGATGACGCCGGGAGAACTGGGCTTTGTGCTGCAAGACAGGGGAGAGATGTTCATCATCGATTCTACCCACGTGAATGGCTATGCCCCGCATAAGCGACCGTTTCATACCATCATACCCGCCTTCATCACGAAAGATGGTCAGCCCTACATCAGTTTCGGATTGATGGGGGGATCGATGCAGCCCCAGGGCCATGTGCAGATTGTCGTCAATCTCCTCGATTTTGGCATGAACATGCAGGAAGCAGGGGATGCACCGCGGATCTGCCATGAAGGTTCCAGCGAACCAACCGGCGAAGTGATGAAAGATGGGGGCATTGTCTATCTGGAAAGTGGGGTCAGCTATGAGACCATTCGCCAGCTCATGGGCAGAGGACACGTCATTCAGTATACCAACGGCATCTATGGTGGGTATCAGGCCATCCGGAGGGATCCGGTGACCGGTGTCTATTTTGGTGCGTCGGAATCGAGGAAAGATGGACAAGCCGCCGGATATTGATGCGGGATGCGGCACAAATCTCCGAAACAGATCATGCAAAGAAGGCAATTTGATACACTTGACACTATAAATCTTAACTATTGATCATGAAGAGAAGAAGCTTTTTGAACACTTCGCTGGCCATGGCCGGAATCATGGTTGTTCCCAGACATGTGTTGGGAGGAACAGGTTTCACAGCCCCCAGCGACCAGCTTGCCAAGGCCATCATCGGTGTTGGAGGCATGGGTAGAGGTCACATCGGTTACGAAAATACCCGGGTGGTGGCCATCTGTGACGTGGACAAGACCCACCTGGAATTGGCAAAGAAGATGATTCCCAACCCGGTGAATACTTACCACGATTTCAGGGATCTGCTGCAACAAAAGGACATTGACGTGGTGCACATCGCAACACCGCCCCACTGGCATGGCATCATGGCCGTTGAAGCCGCCAAAGCCGGCAAGGACATCTGGTGCGAGAAACCCATGACCCGTACCATTGGTGAGGGCATGCGGGTAGTGGAAGAGATCAACAAATACAACCGGATCTTCCGGCTCAACACATGGTTCCGTTTCAAGGATACCTTCTACGGTCTGGGAACCGATGTAAAACCCCTGAAGAAAGTGATTCAAAGCGGAATTCTGGGTTGGCCATTGAAGGTGACCGTGAGTGGAATCACCGGTTACGACTGGAAGTTTTACTGGAGCGGTGAGCGAAACCTGAAGCCGATGCCGGTACCGGAAGAGCTCGATTACGACCTTTGGTTGGGTCCAGCCCCCTACAAACCCTACAATCCGGAAAGGGTACATTCGAAGTTCCGCGGATACTGGGATTACGATGGTGGCGGACTCGGAGACATGGGACAGCACTACCTCGATCCGGTACAATACCTGCTTGGAAAGGACCATACCAGTCCGGTCAAGGTTGAGGTGGATGCACCTGAGCAGCACTACGATGCCGTTGGCTCCTGGAGAAGAATTGAATACACCTATGCCGATGGGTGCAAAATCATCCTCGATGGTGAAAACCGGGACAAGGATGCCGCCTACATTGAAGGGCCCAACGGCAAGATTTACCGGGGATTCAAGTCCAACATCCCGAATCTGCAATCGTTCATTGAAACATTGCCGGATCCCGATCCGCAAATTACCAGCTTTACGGAGGCTGTCAAGACCCGTAAGAAATTTGCGCTGAATGAGCTGAATGGATTCCGTTCGGCCACCATCGTCAACATGGGGGTCGTGGCTCTGCAATTGGGCCGAACCCTTCATTTTGATCCGGAACGGCTGACCTTCATCGATGACGAAGCGGCCAACCGGCTGATTCATCAACCCATGCGGTCTCCGTGGTCCATCTGACGAGTTATGGCAGACCGGTTTCCAACGGATGCCGGTCCAGTAAAAAACATTTAAGAATCGAATCCATGAGAAAAATATTTCCAATTCTTGCGATCGCTTTATGGATGGTTGGGTTTTCCCTGAACGGATCCGCCCAAATCAACCGAACGGTCAATACCAAAGTTGCCGATGCCCTGTCTCAGGTCCCAACCCGGGATGAAAACAGGCTCAACGCATTGATGTCTGAGGTCGTCGATCTCAAAGAGGAGGGTTTGGCGCTGATTGCAGCCAAAGTGGTACCTCCCGGAACGGGTGATGATGTGGCTCCCAGGTTCATCCTGGCCAGCCTGTCCAAATATGTTTCCGGTTTTGGCCGGGATGCCGAAAAACAATTGGTCGAAAAGTTTCTGCTGAAGGTGATGCAGGAGGCTTCGGACAAGGATGTGAAGGCCTTCTATCTCTCTCAAATCTACTTTGTGGCAACCGATCAGTCGGTGGCTTCACTGGCAGCCTTGCTAACCGATGAAAAATTGGTCGATGCAGCGGTGAAGGACCTGCTGGCCCTTGACACGCCGGCATCGAAGGAGGCTTTGCTGAAAGCCCTGCCCGGTTCAAAAGGGATTGCCGAACTTGCCCTTGCCAAAGCGGCAGGGGAGGCGGGTTTGCAGCAGGCAGTTCCGGAACTGACCAAGAAGCTGAACGGGGCCGATGTCAAGGCACAAAAAGTAATGTTGTGGTCATTGGCACAGCTGGCTACCCGTGAAGCAGGCGTTGTCCTGACCGACAGGGCTACGAAGGCGAAGTTTGCCTACGAACCCACCAATGCCGTTTTCGATTGGGTGGCTTATGCCGAGAAGCTGGCTTCAAAAGGAGATCTTGCCGGTTCTGACAAGGTCATTGGAGCGTTGCTCATCAACTGCAAGGAAGCCAACCAACTGCAATACAGGGCTGCTGCCTTGGCCGTCAAGGTGAAATTCTGGGGCAGTGAGACGCTTCCCCTCCTGCTCAAAGAGGTAGACAACCCGGACAAGGCTTATCGTGCAGGGGTTCTCAACCTTGCTGCCAAAATGAAGGATGTAGCCGCCGTACGGCAATGGGAAAATCTATCCAAAAAAGTGACAGGTGAAAGACGTGCCGAGGTGGTTTCCATGCTGGGCAGAATGGCCTGCTCCGGCAAATTGGATTATTTCACTGCCATGATGTCGGATCCATCCGAAAGGGTACGTGTCGAAGCCATCAATGCATTGGCCGGCATCCCGGACGAACAAGCTGTAAAAAGCCTGGAGGATCATCTGTTGCTCGGTCAGGATGCGGTTGAGACTGCCAATGCT
>JAJTBP010000289.1 GCA_021286825.1 Marinilabiliales bacterium
CTCGGACAAGGTTGTGCGACTGGTTGTTGAGAACCCGAAAATAGCCCGTTCGAGGAAAGCTGGCAATTTTGTCATTCTTAAATTGGGTGAAAAAGGAGAACGTTTCCCTCTGACCATTGCCGATGCCGACCCGGTGAAAGGAACCATCACCCTGGTGGTCCAGGTGGTGGGCATCAGTTCTGCCAAATTGGCCGCCCTGGAGGTGGGTGAATCCATTACCGATCTCGTGGGTCCGTTGGGCAAACCCACGGACATTGAATGCAAGGGAACGATTCTGGCTTGTGGCGGAGGTGTTGGGGTTGCCCCGTTGTTACCGATTGTGGAAGCTTTCAAGAAGGCAGGTAACCGGGTGGTCTCCGTGATTGCTGCCCGAAGCAGGGATTTGATCATCTTGGAGGATCAGATCAGAAAATGGTCGGACGATGTGATCATCATGACAGACGATGGGTCCTATGGTCGTAAAGGGTTGGTCACTGCTGGAATGGAAGAGGTCATTCAAAGAGAAAAGGTGGACGAATGCATCGTCATTGGTCCGGCCATCATGATGAAATTTGCCTCCCTGACAACCAAAAAATATGACATCCCAACCCAGGCAAGCCTCAACTCCATCATGGTGGATGGAACCGGTATGTGCGGAGCCTGTCGGGTGACTGTCGGCGGTAAGACCCGTTTCACCTGCGTGGATGGTCCGGAATTCGATGCTCATGAAATCAATTTTGACGAAATGTTGATGCGCCTTGGTGGATATCGTTCGGAAGAGCTGGCTGCCAATGAGAAATACTTTCAAAAATAAAACAAGCGATGTCTTTAGATCCCGAATACCTCAAGAGTGAACGCAGCCAGGAATGGAGAACTGCCCTGCGTTCGAAGATAAAAAACAAGGATAGAACCGCTATCGAGCGTGTTCACATGCCTGAATTGGAAGCAGAAATCCGGGTAAAATACCAGGATCGGGAAGTCAACCAGGGCATAACCCTTGAAATGGCAACCCGGGAGGCATCCCGTTGCATGGATTGCGTCACCCCTACCTGTATCGAAGGGTGTCCGGTCAACATCAACATTCCCAAGTTCATCAAATACATCGAAAGCGGCGATATCCTGGCAGCTGCTGCTACCCTGAAGGAGACCAATGCACTTCCCGCCGTATGCGGCCGTGTTTGTCCGCAGGAAAAGCAGTGTGAATCCAGATGTTTTTACGTGGATAAAATGAACCTGAACTCTGTAGCCATCGGCAACCTGGAACGTTTTGCGGCCGATTTCGAAAGGGCTTCAGGAACAGCCAATATACCCAAAACCGCTGCTCCCAACGGAATCAAAATTGCCACGGTCGGTTCTGGTCCGGCTGCCCTCTCTTTCGCCGGAGATATGGTAAAGAATGGATACGATGTCACCGTCTTCGAAGCGCTTCACGAAATTGGAGGTGTTTTGAAATATGGCATCCCGGAGTTTCGTCTCCCCAATTCCATCGTAGATTTTGAGTTGGATAACCTCCGGAAGATGGGTGTCAAATTTGAGACCAATTTCATCGTAGGCCGCACAGCCAGTTTTGAGGATCTCCGCGAGGAGGGATTTCAGGGATTTTTCATAGGCAGTGGTGCCGGGTTGCCCCGTTTCATGGACATTCCGGGTGAAAACTACAATGGCATTCTCTCCTCCAATGAATACCTTACCCGTGTCAACCTGATGGGTGCCTACACCGAATCGAGCGACACGCCGGTCATCAAAGGGAAGAAAGTGGCTGTCATCGGTGGTGGCAATACCGCCATGGACTCGGTTCGTACAGCCCTCCGATTGGGCGCCGAAAGGGCAATGATCATCTACAGAAGATCAGAAGCCGAAATGCCGGCCCGTATCGAAGAGGTCAAACATGCCAAGGAAGAGGGTGTAGAATTCATGACCCTCTGCAATCCGCTAGAATATTTTGCCGACGAAAAGGGAATGGTCAACCGAATGATTCTCAACAGGATGGGTCTTGGAGAACCGGACGCCTCCGGCAGAAGAAGACCCGTTGTCATCGAAGGTTCGGAGTTTGAGCTCGACGTCGACCTGGTCATTGTGGCCGTGGGCGTCTCTCCCAATCCGCTGGTTCCCTCCTGTCTGCCCGACCTGAAGGTATCCAAATGGGGAACCATCGTGGTGGATGAAGAGAAGATGCAATCCTCTATCGACGAGATGTTTGCCGGTGGTGACATCGTCAGGGGGGGAGCAACCGTTATCCTGGCCATGGGCGATGGCAGAAAGGCAGCTGAAAACATGCATGCCTATCTCAGCGAAAAAATGCGTAACAATTAATTGTCAAAGAGATGGCAGATTTACACGTAAAATATCTTGGCCTGGATCTGAAGAGTCCGGTCATTGCAGGAAGTTGCGGACTTACCCACTCTGTGGATCACCTTTTGGCCATTGAGAAAGCTGGTGCAGGTGCCGTCGTACTCAAATCGGTCTTTGAAGAGGAGATCTACCTGGAATATGCACACGAATTTGACAAGCTTGGACCCATGGATAACAACCTGGAGTTCCTTGATTACTATGACATCGAGATCAAAAAAGAGAATCTGAAACAGTATCTTCAGTTGATCACCGACGCCAAAGCCAAGTTGTCGATTCCGGTGATTGCCAGCATCAACTGTGTCACCTCTCAGGAATGGGGGTTCTTCGCGAAGAAGATTGAGTCGGCCGGTGCCGATGCGCTGGAATTGAACCTATTCCTCTCACCCGCCGATCTCACCAAGTCGGGTGCCGACAACGAAAGTACCTATTTCGACATCATCACCCGCGTGACACAGAAGGTCTCGATTCCTGTCTCGGTAAAGATCAGCCATTACTTCTCCAACCTTGGGGGAATGATCCGCGACATCTCCTTTTCCGGTGTGAAGGGAATCGTTCTCTTCAACCGCTTTTATTCGCCCGACATCGACATCGACAAGGAGACGGTACACGGAACCAACGTACTGAGTCATCCCTCCGATTACTTGATGCCGCTTCGCTGGATCGCTGCCATGTCCAACCGTGTCAACTGCGACATCGCCGCCTCAACGGGCATTCACTCCTGGGAAACGGCTGTCAAGATGATTCTCGCCGGAAGCCACGTGGTCCAGGTTGCATCCGGGCTCTACGAGAAAGGGTTCCCATTCATTACGGAGCTGAACGAAGGAATGAAAAAGTGGATGGATGCACACCAATATGAAAAAATTGATAATTTCAGGGGCAAATTGAGCCAGGAGAATTCGGTCAATCCGTCTGAGTTCGAAAGGGTTCAATTCATGAAGAATTTTGGTGAATACAAATCCGGTCGTTAATTGGTAAATATGCCTGAAAGGCCCAATACAGCCAAAGAATATGCAGGAAGTCTTCAGAAATGGTGCTTCCTTGGTATGCTTTGGCTGTTTTTTTGCATCCCTGTCCTGAAAGCCCAGGAGAATGCCAGTCTGGAAAAGGTGGTCATTGGCGACAACCGCTTCATCCTGCACACGGTGCAGAAGAGTGAGACCCTCTATTCCATTGCAAAGACCTACGACTGCACACAAGAAGAGGTGCTCGGTGCCAACAAGAACATCACAGGCATCATCAAGAAGGGAATGATCCTCAAAATCCCGGATCACACCTACCAAAAGCCACAACTCTCGAAGGTCGATGAAAACAGGTTTTTCAGGCATCAGGTGGTCAGCGGCGACAACTACTATCAGCTGAAACTGCGGTACGACGTGGAGGAAGAGGAGTTGCTCAAATACAATCCGGCGCTGAAAGAGGGTTTAAAGGCCGGGATGATCCTCCTCATTCCCAAAAAAAATGGCCAGGCTGAAACACCCGCCGCCACACCTGTTCGAACGGAAAAGGCGCCCGAAGTTGCAGCCGTTCCCTCTCCTGCCAAACCCAAAAACATGGGGCAACCCCTCAACATCGGAGTTTATCTGCCGCTATCAGCCAATGTGACCGACAGCACCAAACTCTCTGCCAAGACCCTAAGCTTTCTCTCTTTTTACCAGGGTATGCTCATGGCGGCCGACCAACTTTCCCAATCCGGGATCAAGACCCGGCTCTATGTCTATGATACGGAAAAACCGGGATCAGCTCCCGGCAACCTTGCCAAAAAGCCGGAATTTGCCAACCTGGATCTGATCATCGGGCCCGTTTATCCGGAGGCACAAGGAGCAGTTGCGGAGGCAGCAAACCTGCATCATCTGCCGATGGTGTCGCCCCTCTCTCCCGATGACCAATGGACCAGAAAATTTCCACTCTACTTTCAACTCAACCCGGTCAGAAAGGCCAGGATCAATGCCACTGCCGACTACATCTGGAAAGAGTTTTCCCAGGAAAAGGTTTGGCTGCTGGAGATGGAAGGAAAAAGTCAGGAAACCCGGGAGATCCATTCCCTCCTGGAGAAAAAGGGAGCCCGTACCGGACACAACGGCAACCTGGCCAGTT
>JAJTBP010000010.1 GCA_021286825.1 Marinilabiliales bacterium
GACTGGTGGCACGGACGTCCCCTCGGAGATCCCTCCGACTACACGGAGAACAAAGGCAACACCACCATTTACGGATCCTTCCGGATCATCACCGACAAGCTGAGAAAACTCAACCCCAAGGCAACGATCCTACTCATCACCCCCATGCAACGGGTCGATTTCGTCTACCTCCGCAACCCGAAAAACAATGCCTACGGCTCCTACCGGGAGAAAAACGGGCAGACACTGGAACAGGTGGCCAATGCCATCGTGCAGATCGGCAAGATGGATCATCTGACCGTCATCGACCTCTTCCACAACAAAAAGCTACCCCTCAGCCAACTGGTCAAATTCAAACGACTCAAGGATCCCAAGACGGGCCTCTACACCCAATTCCCCTATCCCGCCTTCGTGGATGTCCCCTTCAATCCGGAAGCGGATGAATATCCCTATCCGCCCGAATCCATCGGATTGACCTACGATGGTCTCCACCCCTCCGACGCCGGAAATGAGATCATCGCCCATCAAATCGTGAAACAGTTCAAAAAGCGGCACAAGGCATGATGCACATCGACGAACGACTCACACCCGCCTCCCTGGCCCCGCAACTCGACCATTTCTGGCTGCTCTCCGGCGAAAAGATTCGGCTGATCCAACGCGAATACGACGAATCAAAGGGCTCCCCCGTCTTCACACGCATGGGAAAATATAGCTCCCGGGGATGGACGGAATGGACCCAGGGATTTCAATTCGGATCGGCCCTGCTGCAGTTCGATGCTACCGGCGAACAAGAGATGCTCAGCCATGGCCGTGAGAAAACCCTCGCTCGGATGGCTCCCCACCTCACGCATACAGGTGTCCATGACCATGGTTTCAACAACATCAGCACCTACGGCAACCTATTGCGACTCATGCAGGAAGGGAAGATTCCGTTTCAGGAATGGGAAAAAAACTTTTATGAACTGGCCCTTAAGGTCTCCGGCGCCATCCAGGCCACCCGCTGGACCACCACCCGCGAGGGGGGATTCATCCATTCCTTCAACGGAGCCCATTCGTTGTTCGTCGACACCCTTCGCTCCTGCAGGTCGTTGATGGTCAGCCACCTGTTGGGTCACAGCCTCAGCACCGAGGGAGATGTGGTGGTCAACCTGATGGAACGGGCAATCCAGCACATCACCACCACGGCACGCCATTCCATCTATTACGGTGAAGGACGCGATCGATACGACCAACGCGGACGGACGGCACACGAGGCAATCTTCAATGTGAAAGACGGCAACTTCCGCTGTCCCAACTCCCAGCAGGGCTACTCGGGCTTCACCACCTGGACCCGTGGATTGGCCTGGGCCATGACCGGCTTCGCGGAAGAATTGGAGTGCTTCCGGCAATTGGATGAAGCCGAACTGCTGCCTTTCGGCGGATGGGTTTCCCTCAGCGAATCAATGTTGAAAGCAGCCCGGGCCGTTTGTGATTTCTACATCGCAAACACACCGACAGATGGCATTCCCTATTGGGACACCGGCGCCCCGCTGTTGCACAGGATGGGCGACTATCTCAACAAACCCTCCGACCCCTTCAACGGTTTTGAACCGGTCGACAGCTCGGCAGCAGCCATTGGAGCTCAAGGACTCCTCCGCCTGGGTCATTACCTCATCCGGCACGATGATCCGGAGGGCGGTCATCGCTATTGGCAAGCCGGACTCACCGTGCTGCACAACCTGCTTCAGGAACCCTATCTCAGTCTCCGCAAGGAACACCAGGGATTGCTCCTGCACTCCGTTTACCATCAACCCAACGGCTGGGACTACCTTCCGGAAGGAAGCCCGATACCCTACGGTGAATCCAGTATGTGGGGCGACTACCACCTCAGGGAGGCAGCACTCTACCTTCAGAAAATGAACCGAAACGAAAGATATCTTACCTTTTTCAACTGCACCCGATGAACCCCTCTCCCATCCACGATCTCTCCCGACTCTGCATCCATACCATCACCACCCGACCCTGGTCCATCGAGACCTCCATCCGGCAGTATGCCGAAGCGGGAGTCAAAGGCATCACCGTTTGGCGCGATGCATTGGTGGGTCGTGATCCGGCAGCCGTTGGCCAACACATCCGCGAAAGCGGCCTCCACATCGTCTCACTCTGCAGGGGTGGTTTTTTCCCTTCGGTGGATCGCCACAAACGGTCTTTGGCCATCGACGACAACCGTAAGGCGATCGAAGAGGCCCACCAATTGGGTGCCGGACTGATTGTACTGGTCTGCGGTGCCGACCCGGGTCAGTCGATGGAAGTCTCCAGAGAACAGATCCGTGAAGGGATCGAGACCCTTTTGCCGGAAGCCGCTGCGGCCGGCGTGAAGCTGGCCATCGAACCTCTCCACCCGATGTTTGCCGACAACCGTTCGGCCATCAACCTCCTGTCTCAGGCCAATGATCTGGTGGAACAGATGGGTTCCCCCTGGGTGGGAGTCGCCATCGATGTCTATCACCTCTGGTGGGATCCGCATCTGGAGCAGGAAATTGCCCGGTGTGGAAGAAACAAAGCCCTTTTCGCCTACCACGTGAGCGACTGGAAAACACCGACAGTCGACCTGCTCAACGACCGCGGACTGATGGGCGAAGGATGCATCCCGCTCAAAAAGATCAGAAGTTGGGTCGAAGCGGCCGGATTCAACGGATTCAACGAGGTGGAGATCTTCTCCGACCGCTACTGGCAAACCGACCAACCGGCCTTCCTGCAGCAGATCACGGCTGCCTATTTGAAACATGTTTAACCACAAAACAACCCAATCGCATGAAGCAACATATCGTAGGAATCATCATGAACGGCGTGACGGGGAGAATGGGAACCAACCAACACCTCTACCGCTCCATCGCCGAAATCATCCGTCAGGGAGGCGTACAGCTGTCTCCCGGCGAAACCATCCTGCCCGATCCCATCCTGGTGGGCCGCGATGAGAACAAGCTCCGCAAACTCTGTGCCGCCACAGGCCTCACCCGAATGACGACAGATGTGGACAGTGCGCTGAGCGATCCCCGGTACAGCATCTACTTCGATGCCCAAACCACGGGTCGACGGGCAGAGGCGGTCAGAAAAGCCATCGCAGCAGGCAAGCACATCTACTGCGAAAAACCGATTGCCGTGAGCACTGAGATCGCCATGGAACTCTACCACAGCTGCCAGTCAGCCGGACTAAAAAACGGCGTAGTGCAGGACAAACTCTGGCTTCCCGGCCTGATCAAGCTGAAAAGGTTGATCCAGCAGGGTTTCTTCGGACAGATCCTCTCGGTACGCGGTGAATTTGGCTATTGGGTCTTCGAGGGGGATACCATCGCCGCCCAACGCCCCTCCTGGAATTACCGCAAAGAGGACGACGGCGGCATCATCTCCGACATGCTCTGCCACTGGCGCTATGTCCTCGACAACCTATTCGGCAAGGTGCAGGCGGTTTCCTGCATCGGGGCTACCCATATCCCGCAAAGGGTCGATGAAAATGGGAAGAGCTACCGCTGTACGGCGGATGATGCAGCCTATGCCACCTTCGAATTGGAAGGAGGCATCATCGCCCATTTCAACTCTTCCTGGACTGTTCGGGTCCGTCGCGACGACCTGCTCACAATCCAGGTTGACGGCACCAAGGGATCGGCTGTCGCCGGATTGCGCGAATGCTACCCCCAGGCCTACGGCAACACACCGAAGCCCGTATGGAATCCGGACATCCCCCAAACCATCAATTTCTACGATGGCTGGTCGAAAGTTCCGGAACAGGAGAGCTACGACAATGCCTTCAAAGCACAGTGGGAACTCTTCCTCAAACATGTGGTCAGGGACGATCCCTTCCCGTGGACCCTCCGCGAGGGGGCCAAAGGAGTTCAGCTTTCCGAGAAGGGAATCGAGAGCTGGCAAAAACGTTGCTGGGTCGATGTTCCCGAACTTTAAACGGACGACGCCATACAATAGCGCATGAAAAAAGTAGCCTTGATAACAGGCGGAAGCCGCGGCATTGGCTTCGGCATCGCCCAACAGCTGGCACAGGCCGGCTACGATCTGGCCATCAACGGTGTTCGTGTGGAACAGGAGGCAAATGCTTCCCTGCAACTCCTCCGCGACCATGGCGCAGAGGTGATCTATTGCCAGGGAAATGTCGCCTTAACGGCGGATCGCACCCGGATACTGGAGAAGGTCAGGCAACATTTTGGCAGGTTGAACCTCCTGGTGAACAACGCAGGCATGGCTCCCAGGGAACGCAAAGACATCCTGACGGCTACCGAAGAGAGCTTCTCGGAGGTGATGGATACCAACCTGAAAGGCCCCTACTTCCTTACCCAGGCGGTGGCCAACTGGATGATCGGTCAGCAATCGGACGACCCGGATTTTACCGGTTGCCTCATCAACGTCTCCTCCATCTCCGCCACCGTAGCCTCCGTCAACCGGGGAGAATATTGCCTCTCCAAGGCAGCCGTCAGCATGGCCACCAAACTGTTCGCCACCCGCTTGGGCGAATACGGGATCCCGGTCTATGAGATCCAGCCCGGGATCATCGAGACGGATATGACCGCCGGCGTGAAAGAGAAGTATGACAAGTTGATCGACGGCGGACTCTGTCTCCAGAAACGATGGGGACAACCGGATGACATTGGCAAGATGGTGGTGGCATTGGCCCAGGGCTTCTTCCCCTATTCCACCGGACAGGTCTTCCTGGCCGATGGCGGTCTCACCCTGCCTCGGCTTTGAACACAAAGGGAAAAAGGATCGGCACATGGAAAATTCCAGAAGAAAATTCATCTCCCGTTCGGCCTTGACAGCGGCCGGATTGGCCGGTGGCCTAAGCTTGGATGGCCATCCGGCAACAACGCAGGAAGCCACGAAGCATCAACAGGGCGCCTTCCCCGGGAAAGAGCCCTGGACCATCAGCATCTTCACCAAATGCCTTCACTGGCTGAATTACCAGGAGATGGCTCATTTTGTGGCGAAACTGGGCTTCGATGGCCTCGACCTGACCGTCCGCCCGGGTGGGCATGTCGAACCGGAACGGGTTACCGAGGATCTGCCCCGGGCCATGGAGGCCGCCCGTCAAGCCGGCATCACCATCCCCTCCATCGTGACCACCATCCAGGATGGAAGCGATCCCCAGACGGAAAAAATCCTCAGCACTGCCGCCTCACTGGGCATTCGCCATTACCGGATGAACTGGCTCTTTCACAACCCCGGGCTCCCAATCGAAAAAAACCTGTCGGAAATGCGTCACAGGTTTCAGAAATTGGAACGGCTCAACAGAAAATATGGCCTCTCCGGGGAATATCAGAATCACTCGGGGAAGAGTGCCAACGGCATGTATTTCGGAGGAGCCTTGTGGGACCTCGCCGATGCAATGAAGCATTGCGGCAGTCAATGGCTGGGTACCCAGTTCGACATCAACCATGCCCAGGCAGAGTCGGAGCACACCTGGCCTTTGGGCTTTGAACTGCTGGCCCCAACGATCCATTCACTGGCAATCAAAGACTTCAAGAGGAAACAGAACGGATACGAAGGCGTACCCCTGGGCCAGGGAAATGTAGATTACCCAACCTTTTTCGCGCTCATCCGGCAAAAGGGGATCGTCTGCCCCCTCACGATGCACTTCGAATACCCATTGGGGGGTGCTGAGTCCGGCAACAAAAAGGTCTCCCTCTCCCGCGAAGCTTTGGCTACTGCCTTCAAAAGAGACCTGCTCACCTTGAAACAGCTGATGAGGCAGGGCGGACTGACCTGAAGCCAATCAACCGGTCATCCGACCTCTCCTGACTGACCGGTTCGTTCGGTGGGAAGAAAGGCTATCGCTACTGTACCGATCAATCCGAGCAGGATCAGCGAGGCAAATCCCGTGGCATAACTACCGCTGATGTCGCGGGTCCAACCCACCACCATCGGTGAAAAGGCCTCTGCCAGTCCGTCGAATGTAAGGATGATTCCCATCACCCGACCCATGAATTTTACCCCAAACAACTCGGCCGCCATCAGCGGAATGATCATGTAATCGCCGCCAAGGCCGATCCCAAAGATGAAGGCAAAGAGGTAGATGACCCAGCCGTTCGTGGCAAAATACAACAGGGGAATCGAGCAGGCCACGATCGCATAGATCAACATCATCACATATTTCTTGCGGATCCGGTCGGCAAGCCAGCCCATCAGCAACCGCCCAAAGATACTGGATGCCAACACCAGCGAGAGGATGTTGGCCGACTGCTGCTGGGTGAACTTCAGATCCAGGCTGAAGAACAGTTTCAGGTTCTGGTTGGTTCCGCTCACGGCTCCTATCGAACACATGCTGCCAATCACCAGCAGGTAAAAGGGCCACTGACGCACAATGCCGGAGAGGGGAAGTGCCGGTAGCTGTGTGGCCGGGGCAACCGCTGGCTCCTCCGGCTGGTCTTTGACGAACCAGATGGACGGAAGGGAGATGAGCATCATCAAGGCACCGAGCAGAAAGAGGGCATGGTGCCATCCGAAGGCGAGGTTGAAATATTTGGCTATCTGAGGTACCAGCATCCCGCCAAAGCCGATCCCCAGGTAGGCAATGCCCATCGCCTTTCCCCGGGAGGTGGTAAACCATCTGGATATCAGCACCTGGTTGGGAAGCGGTCCGCCCAACATGTAACCGGTTGCACTGACCACGTAGAAAAAATAGAACTGGCTAAGGGTGGTGGTGATGCTGAGACCCATCAGGGCGATACCCCCCAGCACGACACCATAAAGCATCATCTTTCTGGGGCCAAACCGGTCGACCAGCCATCCCGCCAGAAAGGCAAACAAACCGATGATGATCTTGCCGAATGCGTTGCCGGAGGTGACAACGGCCCTGGACCAGCCAAAATCCTGCACCCAAAAATCATAGAAAAATGGCAGACCGTAAAAGGCAATCCCAACAATTGCGAAGAGGCTGAGGAACCCCGTTCCCGTTACTTTGACCTGTTCCCTGGATCTGTTCACTTCCTTCATGCACCTAAGTTTAGGATGGCGGCAAGGCCGGATTTCATCCTGAAAGGTATCACAAAAATGAGAGAATCCCGCGCATGGGCTGCGAATTCACCGGATTTTCGATCCGCTTCGGCATTCCGGCCTCCCGGCTCCTGCAAAAATGGAAAATGCCGGCAGACAGCCGGTGGTCCACCCCCAAACGGGTGTTGCCTACCAACGCTCTGCCGGCACAATCTACCGGGTGATGATCCGCTGCTTACCGGATCTCGGCTCCGTCACCGATCTCTCCGCTGGGTGCGACGAAGATCAGTCGGCCATCCTTGTCCTCGGCCATCAGGATCATCCCCTGCGACTCGATCCCTTTCAGGTTCTTCGGAGCCAGGTTGACCAGTATGGAGACCCGCTGTCCAATCACCTGCTCTGGTTCGTAGGATTCGGCGATGCCAGAGACGACGGTTCGCTCATCGATCCCCGTCCGGATGGTCAGTTTCAGCAATTTCTTGGTCTTGGCCACCTTCTCAGCCGCAATGATGGTGCCGGTACGGATGTCCATCTTCGCAAAATCGTCGTATTCGATGTGGGGCTTTGCGGGGGCAACGGTGGCTTGCGCCAACTCATTGGCCTTCTTCGTGGCCAGCAACTT
This sequence comes from Marinilabiliales bacterium, assembly GCA_021286825.1. Taxonomy (GTDB): domain Bacteria; phylum Bacteroidota; class Bacteroidia; order Bacteroidales; family Prolixibacteraceae; genus CAINVV01. Next base: position 7,580 of record JAJTBP010000010.1, read on the forward strand.
GTCGACCTGCTTCTGGATCGCCTCGTCTTCGATCTTCTCGAAGAGCAGCTCCGGAGCATTGACCCGGTGGCCGGCAGCCAGCAGATCCCTCCTTCCCAGCTCATTCCATCCCATTTTTCCGAAGTTCAGGAATCCGCGCAACTTCTCCATGGTATAGGGAAGGAAAGGCTCAAAGACGATGGAGAGGTTGGCAGTGATCTGCAGACAGATGTGCAGGATGCTCTTCACCCGCTCGGGATCGCTCTTGATCACTTTCCAGGGCTCCATGTCGGCCAGGTATTTGTTGCCGAGGCGAGCCATCTCCATGGCCGACTTCAGCGCCTCATGGAAGTGGAAGGTGTCGAGTGCCTTCTCCGTCTCGGCACGCAGCTGCAACAGTGCTGCCAGCGTCTCTTCATCCCGGGCTTCGAGCGCTCCGGCGGCTGGCACCACTCCGTCGTAATATTTGTTGGTCAGCACCAATACCCTGTTGACGAAATTGCCCAGGATCGCCACCAGCTCGCTGTTGTTGCGCGCCTGGAAGTCCTTCCAGGTAAAATCGTTGTCCTTGGTCTCGGGCGCGTTGGCCGTCAGGGTGTACTTCAGCACATCCTCCTTGCCGGGAAACTCCTCGAGGTACTCGTGCAGCCAGACCGCCCAGTTGCGTGAGGTGGAGATCTTGTCGCCTTCGAGGTTCAGAAACTCATTGGCCGGCACATTGTCGGGCAGGATGAAGGATCCCTCGGCCTTCAACATGGCCGGGAAGATGATGCAGTGAAAGACGATGTTGTCCTTGCCGATGAAGTGCAGCATCCGGGTCTCCGGATCCTTCCAGTATTTTTTCCAGTCGGGTGTCAGCTCCTTGGTGGCCGAGATGTAACCGATCGGTGCATCGAACCAGACGTAAAGGACCTTTCCTTCTGCTCCCTCAACCGGAACCGGAACGCCCCATTCGAGGTCACGGGTTACCGCCCTCGGATTGAGCCCACCATCGATCCACGACTTGCACTGTCCGTAAACATTGGGTTTCCACTCCTTGTGTCCCTCCAGGATCCACTCTTTCAACCACGGCTCATAACGGTCGAGGGGAAGATACCAGTGCTTCGTCTCCTTCATCACCGGGACGTTGCCGCTCAGCATCGATTTTGGGTTGATCAGATCGGTGGCATTCAAAGAGGTGCCGCAGCTCTCGCACTGGTCACCATAGGCCTTCTCGAATCCGCATTTGGGACAGGTGCCGGTGATGTACCGGTCGGCCAGAAACTGGTTGGCCTCCTGATCAAAGAACTGCTCAGAGGTCTGCTCGATGAACTCCCCCTTGTCGTACAACACCTTGAAAAACTCGGATGCCGTCTCGTGATGAACCGGGGCACTGGTCCTGGAATAGACATCGAAAGAGATCCCGAACCTCTGGAAAGAGTCCTTGATCATCCCGTGGTACTTGTCGACAATGGCCTGCGGAGTGGTTCCCTCCTTCTTGGCCTTCAGGGTGATGGGCACCCCGTGCTCATCCGACCCGCCGATGAAGAGCACCTCCTCCCCTTTCAGACGCAGGTAGCGGGCATAAATGTCGGCCGGGACGTAGACGCCGGCTAGGTGACCGATGTGAACCGGTCCGTTGGCATAGGGCAGGGCCGAGGTAATCAGGGTTCGTTTAAATGGGTTCATGCAATGATATTTTGTTTGGGATCAGCGGTACAGGAACTCAACCATCCGTTCCGGGAGGTCGGTTTTGCATCCTAGCCCCCTGCACTGCCTGATCATCAATGGTTTTGCGCTTTTGCGGTGCAAAGATAATCATTAGGAGGGATTTAGGAAAAGTTGAGCCGCAAGAATGAACCGCTATGGCAGGTCATCGCTTATTTTCCGGATGGATCGCTTATCTTTGTCCGAAGCAGCTTAACCGCTCAGACAACCCATCATCTGTTTCAGCCATGACAAATTTCGAAAGCCTCATCCTCGGTATCGTTGAAGGAATCACCGAATTCCTTCCCATCTCTTCCACCGGCCACATGATCATGGCCCAGCATGCCATGCACATGGAGGGTGAATTTGTGAAGACTTTCGAGATCGCCATCCAGATCGGCGCCATCCTGGCCATCGCCCTGATGTACGCACAACGGTTTCTCCAGAGCCTGACCATCTATTTCAAGCTGGCCGTCGCCTTCATCCCGACCGGTATCGTCGGTTTCCTCGCCTACAAGACCATCAAGATGTACCTCTTCAATCCGTGGGTGGTCGGCATCGCCCTGGTGATCGGCGGTATCTTCCTGATCCTGATCGACAACAAGGTGGTATCCAAAAAGAGCACCACCCTCAACCTGGAATCCATCTCCTACAAGAATGCCTTCCTCATCGGACTGATCCAATGCATCTCCATGATACCCGGAGTGTCACGGGCAGCCGCCACCATCATCGGAGGCGTCTTCAACGGACTCGACAAGAAACAAGCCATGGAGTTCTCCTTCCTGCTGGCCGTCCCCACCATGTGCGCCGCTACCGGTTACGACCTGATCAAGACCCCGATCCACTTCTCCTCACATGAATATACGCTGCTCGCCATCGGACTGGTTGTCGCCTTCCTCTCCGCCTGGGTCGCCGTCAAGGTATTCGTCAAACTGGTCGAAAACTATGGATTCAAATATTTCGGATACTACCGGATCGCCATCGGCCTTCTCTTCCTCGCCTTCATCCGTTTCTGATTTTTCCCGCCTCCGCGGATCGCAGGGCCACCTCGCCTCTTCTCCTGATCAGCCATGCGAGGGCATGACTTCGCCAATCCATGGAAATGCCTCAATCGGAGATGTCGTGAATGATATTTCACTCACCAATTAACCAAATGAATCATAGTGTATGATTTTTCATACATGCATGCTGATTTAAAAAAATTTGATTACATTTGCATGACATATCATTCATTCATCTCACATTCGGTAGTTTATGATGGATAGATCATTCAACAACTGGCCTTCCATGAGCGATAAAGCCCTCATGCAAACCATCGGGACTTTTGTCAGGCATCACCGGATGGCACAAAACAGACGTCAGGAAGAGTTGGCTACTGCAGCCGGCATCAGTCGCTCCACCCTGAGCCTGTTGGAGCGGGGTGAGACGGTGACGGTCACCACACTTCTCCAGGTCTTGCGCATCCTGGGCCAACTACAGATCATGGAGGGCTTCACCATTCGACCGGTTGTCAGTCCGCTCGAACTGGCCCGTCAACAGAAAGCCCGTCGGCAACGTGCCAGGGGGAAAGCCCCGAAACCCGATGAACATCAGGAGACCCATTGGTAAACCATGGAAGTAGCAGAGGTCAAGATATGGGGTAGAACGGTTGGGGCCGTGGCCTGGGATTCAGCTTCCGGAGTGGCGGCCTTCGAGTACGACCCGCGCTTCAAGGCCCTGGGTTGGGACCTGGCGCCCCTGAAGATGCCAGTCTCGAGCCCCCAGAACCTCTATTCCTTCCCGGAATTGCGCAAAGAGAAAGATGCCGTTTCCGATACTTTCAAGGGATTGCCGGGACTTCTGGCAGATGCCCTCCCCGATCAATTCGGAAACCATCTGATCAACGGATGGCTGGCACAGCAGGGACGACCCCAGGATAGCATGAATCCGGTAGAAATGCTCTGCCTGATCGGCACCCGGGGCATGGGGGCACTCGAATTTGAACCAACCCTTCTTCGGGAAAACAAGCGGAGCTTCCCCCTCGAAATCGACCAACTGGTCAACCTCGCACAAAAAATGCTCGACACTCGGGCGAACTTTGCCACCAATCTGCAAAAAGAGGAGGATCAGGCCGTCCGCGAGATCTTGAAAATCGGCACATCAGCCGGGGGTGCCCGCCCCAAGGCGGTGATCGCCTGGAACGAAAAGAGCGGAGAGGTGCGGTCAGGACAGACGAAGGCGCCCAAAGGATTTGACCACTGGCTCATCAAACTCGACGGGGTAAGCGATGTGCAGCTGGGTAGCAGCCATGGTTACGGCCGGGTGGAGATGGCCTATTACCACATGGCCATCGCTTGCGGCATCTGCATGATGCCTTCACGGCTGCTGGAGGAAAACGGACGGGCCCATTTCATGACCCGCCGCTTCGACCGCGGACCCGATCAGGAAAAATGCCATGTGCAGACCTTCTGCGCACTCAAACATTTTGATTTTCAACACATCCACAGTTACAGTTACGAGCAGCTTTTCCAATGCATGCGGGAGCTGAGACTCAGCTATGCCGATGCTGAACAGATGTTCCGACGGATGGTCTTCAATGTCCTGGCCAGAAATTGTGATGACCACACCAAAAATTTCTCCTTTCTGCTGAGACAAGGCGGCCCATGGGAACTGGCACCCGCCTACGACCTATGCCATGCCTACCGGCCCGATAGCCTCTGGGTAAGCCAACACGCCCTCAGCATCAACGGCAAGCGGAAGGAGATCACCCGCACCGATCTGCTCGTCGTAGGCGAATCCATCGGATGCAAGAAAGCCGCCGGAATCCTGGATGAGATCCGGGCAACCGTAAAGCAATGGCCCCGCTTCGCCGAAATGGCCGGCGTCGACCCAACCCTGCGCGATGCCATCGCTGCCACCCTGCCTGACCTTCCTTGATCTGCCTCACCAACAGGCAGGGACCGCTCCCGCACGATTTTACAGATGCTGATTTTCCCCGCCTCCGCAGAAGGATTACTTGCTTTCCCGAAACCTATTGAACCTCGACCGTGATCTCCTTTTCTCCCGTTTTGGTGACGGTCCAATGGCCGTTCTTGTCGTCCGGAGAAATCCATCCTTTTCCTTTGGCGACCAGGGAGCAATTTTGGATAAATTTTGACAAACCTCCGGCTTCTGCAAACGTGACCAGCGCTTTTTGCCGCTCCTTACCATCCATCTCCATTTTCCGGATCCAGATCGAGAAGCCCGTTATGCCTTCGAAACATCCGCTCCAATCGGGCAATCCATTCTGCAATCCCACTTCGCCCTGGATGAATTTCACCACTGTGGTCAGCTTATCTTTGCTGGGCCGAATCCCTTCCGGAAGCTTCAAACCCTCCTCCTGCGGAAGAGTCTCTTTAAGCTTTCGGATGAGCTGCGCGGCTGCAGCTTGGGCAGTCGCCGTCCCGGTGGTGTTGACGACCGAAACATAACAATGACCGACCATCAACTGGGATTGGTAGGGATTCTCACAGTTGGTCATTCCCTCCTGGTCGCATTGTTTGCAGGCAAATGCACTGATGGAATAGATGCCGAAAGCCTCCCGGCAGGATTTCATCCGCCAGTATTCGATGGTAAATTTCTCGGCTCCCAGGATGACTTCCTGTACGGTCAGGTGTTCAAACCCATATTCGAAATAGAGGGTCGAACCTCCGTCGATGTAGCCATAGAGGGAACTGCCGTCATAGGCAGCCTCCTGAACAATCTTCAATCCGGGCAGCAGGTTGCCGGTCAGTGTCTGCGAACGAACCAACAGCGGCTGAAGCACCCCCAACAGGAGGGCGCAGCATAAGATCAGTGGATTCCGCATCAGGCCAGTGTTACGTGCTTCAGATCAATTTTGTCATGCTCCCCAATGCCCAGTCCCAGCTCCTGGGCCCGCTTCAGGAAGAGCGACGCGGTCGGACTCTCCTCTTTCTGCAACTTCATCTCGATCCGTTTCTGGGTCACGATGTTCAGACCGATCCTGTCTACGGCCACGGCATCGGTGCCGCCCAGCAGCAGGTGATAGGGACAGATGAACTGGGGATTGGCGGCGGGTCCTCCGTTGTAACAGCCGATCAGTCCGTCGACGATGTTGAGCACCACCTTGTCACGAATCGGTGGAAAGGCACAGACTTCGGCAACGGTGTCGTGCCATAGTTTCTCATGCAGTCGACCGGTATTCGAGACCGCACCGAATGCCAGGTTTTTCATACACAGGGTAACGGAACTGCCGGCATTTTTCAAGATGGGTAGGTTGATGATTTTGGTTACCTGCTTGGTGCAGATCTTCGAGAAATAGGAGTGTTTGCCTCCGTTCACCATGTAGGGCATCGTATAGGCATCGTAGCTGCCCTCCACATCGGCCCAGTAGAACCACTCCTTGTCGATCATGTTTTCTCCGTAGAGTTTGCCGTTGCTGTCGTAGAAGCTACCGCTTGCATCTTTCTGCTCGGTCCCGGCAATGGTGATGCCGGGGTAGTTCTCCGGAAGATAGCCGGTTTCGTGGAGCTCCATCTCCCGCCGGTCCCAGATGACAAGGTTCTTTCTCGGTATGCCCGCCTCGGTCAGCTGGGCGATCACTGCCTTCACCAACTCATGACTGGTGGTAAGCAACTTGCCGGCTACGGGATTGACCTTCAACCCAATGACATCCTCGGGCGTGACGAATTTCAGCCAGGCTTTGTCGACAGAGGTCTCGCCTGTCAGGTTGAGCATCAGCGACCGCAGCATCTCGTCCACTGCTTTTTGCTGGATCACATGCTCCTGGATACAGCCGGAGTGATCCACGCGGACCACCTTGCCGGGAAGGAGCCCAGGCATCGAGGCAGCAGTTCGGGGGTGTTTCATTGCATCCTGAATGTTGGTAGCCGGTTTGACCGGATTTTGATTCTCCGCCGCTTGCGCAGCCGATGGAATCACCGGCGATAACAGCAGTCCGGTACCGCCTGCCGATAACAGCTTGAAGAAATTCCGCCGTCCTGTCGATTTTTTCCCAGATTTTTCGCTCATAGCCTATGTGTTGATTTGTAAATTTTGCAGACCCCTCAGGGTATCCAGCTCCCTGCAGAGTAAAGATAACAAACCCTGAAACAAAAACAGAAACCAAAAGGGATTTCTCTCATTGCAACGCAAGCAGGAAGGAAGAGAAGGGCTCAGCGGGAAAAACAGGCATGAGTGGATCACCTGACTATGTCTATTCCTTCGGGGAAGTGTAATGTGCTGATGCTTTCACTTGAATGAAGATAAGTGCCTCCTGAATTATCTGTTAAAGTGATGTTTTAGAAATGGTGCTACAATTTAATCTGCATTCGAAACAATGAGGCTGATTTATTCTGGAATCCACCTCTAACTACTACATTCAAAATTCAATTATTCGAAGTTCGGATGTTGCTGTAGCCTTATTGGATTGTTGGATGCCGATTGAGAGTTCTCCATATTTCAACAGGAACTCTTAGACCCCCTACGACTGTTAAAAGAATGCCCAGGATAATCTCGACAGCACTAACGATTCCATTGCTTTCCAGCGAAGAATTACCTCTCGGTGACCCTCAAAAACCATCGCCTAAAACGATTTCGCAAACTAATTTAATAGCTATTTTCTTAATTTACTCAGAGAAAATGAAACAGTCAATATCAACTCACGGGGGCGTATATAATAGTGATTTTCGGTAGTTGAAAAGTCTCCATAGAAATAATCAACGACCTGCCGCGAATCAAACAAGTTGTTATACCTCAATCTGTATTCCATCCTGCTGTTCTTGGGTTTATAGGTATATCCCATATTGGCAAACAATCCATGATTCCCAACAGCATGTTGCGGTCCATAATTGTAATAAGCCAGGTTAAACCCAAACCAGTGATTTGGTGAAGAATAATAGTAGAAATCCAGCTTGTGTACCTGCCCAACAATAGTGGTACCCGACTGCAGGTTCCACTGATCGGTATGGCTTAGCATCAGTTTGTAATCTATCCCGATGTTCTTAAGGCCATTCAACCCGATCGAAGGTTGCACCATCCAAACCTGGTGGTGGTTCCAACCTAAATCTTGGTTCAGGATGTACTGGTAACTTACTTCTGAAAATTGGCATTTCAACGACAGGTTTATCTTTTGATCGGAAGAGACATAGCTGTTCGTAAAGGTGAAATTGTTCGATTTAAACCGGTTGTCCTGCTTGATTGCATTCAGGAAAAATAGCCCATCACCGACATAAATAGTCTGGTTGATAAGGTTTTTTAGGTTCTTGTTATATAACCATGACACTACCGTGAAATATCCTGCGACGGGATTCTTGTACTCCAGGTTTATCCCTCCGGAAAAATTTTTACTCTCATTGAGCAGGTCCGAATAGCGCTGCATCAGGTGATAATTTTTGATAATATAACCCTGGGCCAGCTGGATTGGATCCCCTAACCGGGAATTGTACCCTACCGTGCCATCCACCGACCAGAATTTGAGAAAGTCATAATCAAGCCAGAACAACGGACTGAACAACCATTTTTGTGTGGGTGCAATGGACCGATGTAGCTGGTCGTCCATTCGGTAGGAAACCACCCTGAAAGGAAGGGATAGACCATACCGAAAATTCTCCTTTTTATAATTGATTCTTTCAGCAATATAAAATTCCAGATTGTTCCAGCTGTAATCATTACGCACGCTATCAGCTTCCAATCTGACCTTTTCCATTTGGATCGCGGTGCGGTACTGCTGGATGTCGAAATTAAAGCCTGGCTCGGTATCGAAAGACCAATATTCGTGGGTGAGTGTAAACCGAAGGTACTGTTTGCCGGTGAATTTTTTCATCCTGTATTGCTGCACTGTCTCGTTATAAGGGCTGGAATTGTTGAGATATCTGGCAAATATCCCCGGCTGAAATGCCAGTTGTTGCGGCGCGTTATTGAAATTGAGCAGCGAATAAATCCTGAAAAAATGGTTCCCTGCCGGGAGCACCAGGTCAAAGGTGTTGGTTCCTGTCGTGCCGGGCGTTCCCGCATTTTCCTGCAATATCCCCTGATTCTCAATGGTCCCGGTTTCATGATCCCAGAACCGGTTCAGCTGCAATTGTTCTTTGAAGTACCTTTTCGAGACGTTCTGGGTCAGAGTAAGACTGGTGTTTAAACTGCTATTGTAAAAGTGGTTCGTAAGGCGCTCGTCCAGTTTGTAATTTTCGCCAGGCAGATAGTAAATGGTTTTCAGCTGGCCATTTTCTTTCTGGTCATCATGGTAATAGGAAGCCTGGATTTTCAGTTCCGTTAGGTCGCTAATTTTGACCAGGTGGTTGACCGATACCATGTTGGCGTTGTTGTCGAGGTAATATTTTTTGTCAATCTGTGGAGGCGTGATGTGCTGCACCCCGACCAGGTCGGTTTTCCTGTTTCCGAAAGCCTCCGCGATGCCGTCGCCATATTGCACGGGCTGGTTCTGCGTGCTCAGATCCTCGCCGGTGTTGTTCGACTGCAAGGAGACGATAGCCTGCTGATTCTTGGAAAAGAACATTGGCGTGACATTCAGATAGTGCAAAAGGGAAGGGACTCCCGCTCCAACCTGCATCGTGCCGGTCATGGTTACATTCTTCTTGAGTTTTAGATTGATCGATGTGTTCCCCGAAAACGTCTTGGATTCGAGTATCTTGATCGGTTGATGGTTTTCGAGCACTTCAACAGAACCCACATCCTTGTAGGGCAGGTTCTTATTGGCAATTGCATATCTGCCTTCGAGGAGGTCAAGCCCTTCGATGTAATATTTTTGGATGGGCTTGCCCTGGTAGGATACCATGCCTTCCGGACTGACTTCGAAACCCGGCATATTTTTGATAACATCACCTATCGATTGGTCCTTTACCGTGGCGAATTTCCCGACAAGATAGGTAATCGTATCTTTCTTCCCTGTTATAGCACGGGCATTCACATTCACTTCCCTGATTTCGTGGTTAGCCGGTGGCAGTACAAAATTGAGCATCTGGCTCCTGTTGGCGATGCAAACAGTGGTGTCACGGTGGGTCATCGACCTGACAGAAAGCCTCAGCGAATCTTCTCCGGATTGAAATTCAAGCCTGAAAGCCCCTTTATCATCCGTAATCGAATAAGTAATGATGCGGCTGGTATTTTGCATTTGGTAAATCAGCACGCTCAAACCGGAAACTCCGGTTTTGTCTAAAGAAATTACTCGCCCGTTGATGATAGATTGAGCTGGACAAAACAGCGCATTAAATAAGAAAAATATAATCAGTGATGGTTTCAATTGATTTGCAATAAACGAACGATTTAAAGCTTAATATGACAAATGCTTCTTAAAATATTTTCTAAGATCATCTATTTAACAAAGATGGCACAAAGTACAATCACCGCTATCAAGACAAGAATAAAGAACCATGTTTGGAAGTGTCCGAAATTGAATATCCAGCCAACCCTTGGAAAGGGCCTTGGTATCAGCAATCTTGGATCATTTTTGTCATTGATGAAAGAATCTGACCAGTCGGATTGTCTCATTAATAGGTGTATTAGAATTTCTCGATAAAATTGTTCTTGATCTTCAATCCTTTCATTGCCCTTGCCTTGTCTTCTTCATTATCAAAAGTAACAGTACCGCCACCTTGAATTGTACCAAACCAGCTGATCAGTTTGTTCTTCATCATTTTATTGTACTCCTTTGGGGTGATATCGACATAAACCAGCTTCGATATGAAGATGGGTTGAAAGTATTTTACCTGTTTCAGAGAAGTTAGGTTGAAACAATGCTCATTTTTAGCGTCATAGATCTTCAGAATCAATCCAGGCAAGCCGTTGAATTTGTAAGGGCCATCACTGACAGGAATTTGTGGAGCGTACCACGCTGTGTAATTTCTTCCGCCATAAGTGGTATAAGCCTTTTGGCAGTTAAATCCTAAAATAATGGAATCCTGCAGGTTATCAAGATCCCAAATGATCTTCATCGGTTGTTCTAACTTATAGAAAACGTGGTCCCCATAGGCGGTAAAAAGCATCGATCCCAGAGTTGGATAGTTTTTATAGATGATGTATTGCGCCATGAGGCTCCCGGGATTTGCCCTGTACATTGCTTTGGATAAGAGTTGGATGTAAGAATCGATGCCGACACCCTGATTATAGTAAAGGAGAGAATCACCAGTAAACGAATTTGCTTGACAAAATTTCGAAAGGTGCGAACCTATCTGTAGGATCATCGTGCTATTTATTGCCGAGTTCCTGTTGGTACTGTCTTCCTGTAATTTGTAATGGTATTGGCACAACCATTTCGTGGAATCGAGAAGTTGTATCTCCTGAGCAATAGTGTTTAGCGTAAAAGTCACAAAAAGAAGCAATAAAAGATTTGTCCTTTTCATTTAGTGAATTTTTAGTTCTCAATAAAATTGTTCATCAATTCCATTCCAGGCATTACCTTGGCTTTTGTTTCACGCTAGTATTTGTTATCATTCCGCCTCTCGGATTTTCTTAAAATCTCATAGTTTTATCGTAATCTTCGGCTGAAGTGTCTGCAAAGCTTACGATCACATTGTTATCGATTGGCTAAAGGAATATGGCTTGAATGAGTGAATTGTAAAAGGATGCTGGTTTTTTGTTTCGTTTGTTTTTAATATCGACTCCGAAAAGCATTATTTGTGGCGGACACCAGTTAAAATACTCCTTGCCGGAAAACCAAATGGTTGCTATTTTATAAGGATATCCCAAGATAATTGTATCTTTTTTTGCTTTTATTTCCCCATCCATCCGCATAAGTTACACTAGCTTAAAAATTTATACTGCTATTTAATCCGTGAAAAACATAAATCCATTGTTGTCAAAGTTTGTATAGAACTCAAACATTGCCATCAAATCTGAATTAATCTCCCTGATTGATTTCGAAGTAAGGTTTGAAAAATACTTGTTTCCATTTCCTTTTCTTGCGACAAAAACAAAAACCGAATCCTTAACAACATTCATGATACAACTAAATTTCGAAATATTTGAACCTATTTGTACAACCTCTTTGTAGCAACTAACGGTTAAAGTTCCTTCGCTTTGAACCTTTTGGCAATCAAGTTAAGCGTCAAAAGCTATAAAAGAATTGAGAGAATGCATTTTTTTCAGTTTTAATTATCAAAAGTGAGCTTCAATATTAATTTTCAGACTGCCAAATGATTCAATTTTCAGCATTCGATGTCACAGTAAAATCATAATTTTCATACGAATAATAGAAGCAAATTAAATCTGTTCTAGTTCAATTCAATAAACCAAAACGAAATTTTGAATCTGAAGGGAGATCCTCAGATTGCAAGATAGAATTCAACAAATTCTTTTTACTGTTCTGCAAGAGATTTCCCGAAGTCCAATAATTAGGATCATGCCCAAACTTAAGATTGCAACCAAAGAACATCAGTGCTCCACTGCATTTGATATTTTAACAAGATCCATTGAATAGAAGCACCATCAACCTCCAATCTTTTAAATTCTTTTCCAGATATCCATTTTTAAAATCAAATCATTAAAATGGCAATAATCATTAAATCCACCCATTGCTTCATTTCAGCAATACAGGGCTGAGATATAAATAGCAATCCTATTGAACAGCTCCAGCTGCACCAATATGTCAAACTGGGCAGAATTTTGATGTTCTAGCTAAGTGAACAATCAGGAGTGGCTTTTCAATCGAACTTAATTAGGAATTGGTGAATTATGGAACCTCGTTGTCTGACCACAAGCGAGCATTCTAAAATTAGGGTTAGATTTGGTTAATTGATAGCCAATTTAATAGATCATTTTTAAATTGTCAAATCTTCATGTAGGATCATTTAATCGAATCCAATTCAATATATTGTTAATCAATACACTGTACTGTTTTATGTTACATAGCATAAAAACTATTTTAATATAAGAGTTACCAAATATTCTTTTGAGGGATAAGGTCACTTAGAGTATACCCTTTTACACAAACTGCCACTTACACAATACACATTCTTCTCTTTCAATTTACAGCGCCTTGATGGTTCTTCAACAAATTCGACCAATGGCACACATAGCAGGACAATTCATCTCAAAAACATAAGAAGATCACCTCCTCTTCACTATTTTCCAAAACATCAATGAAAATGATCCTTTGGAATCCAAAAGCGAACCCTAGGAAAAGAGGTTTCTTCCCTCTCTGAGGAACCACATGTCTCCGGAGCGCGAGGGAACTTCTCGATCAGACCTGTCAGAATTTGGAAATCTGTCAGGTCTAAAGCAAAATGCTTACATTTGAGGGGACGGCAGACGATTTGCCGCACAGCGGTTCCTCCGCCCCGGCGACATCCTCCGAAAAGTCCATTCCTCAACAAAACACTACAACGATTGACACATGAAGAAAAGTTCCCTCCTCTTCTGCCTGTTTGTCCTGGCAGGTCTGTTCACCTCTGCTCAACTCCCTTTCCAGAAGGCATCCCTCTCCATCGCTCCTGCTCTGCAAAAAACCTTTGTGCGCGATGGTAGAATCATCCTGCGGCTCTCCCACCAAAGGCCCAAAGACCAACGGCTCTCCACCGAGACAACCCTCTATCTCAACCCGCGGGACTGGAATGGCACCGATGCCCTCCTGCTGGATCCGGCGGATCCCCGTCTGATCATCATCGGACAGGAACGGAGGAACGGTTCCACCTCAGGCACCTTATTCTACCAAGCCATCTACTGGCAAAACCCCGACGACTGCCACGAGAATGCACCGGGTAACCTCTACAGCACCATCGACTCCGTCGCCTTCCCGACGAAGGATCCCCTCCGCGTGACCCTCAACAAACTCTTTGTGGCGGAAACGGTTCAGGAACACAAATTTGTCAAGACAGTGGAGCTGCAAAGCAAAATACTCTCCGACTTTTCAGGCCATCCCCGTTACCTGAGGGCCTCCATGCTCCTGCCGGCAACCTACTTCGACCATCCGGAGAAGAGCTACCCCATCTGCTACCGCATTCCAGGCATCAACGGTAAATATACTTTCGCAAACAATAAGTTGAAGGACAAGGAATTCATGGACTGGTGGTTTTCCGGGAAAGCCCCCCAGGTGATCTATGTCTTCCTGGATTCCAGGGGCCCTTACGGCGATACCTACCAGGTCGATTCTGAAAACAACGGCCCGTGCGGGAAAGCACTCACCGAAGAGCTGATTCCTGCCATAGAAAAGATGGTGCACTACCGTCCCGCCACCCATCGCCGTTACCTCGCCGGACTCTCTACTGGCGGCTGGGTCGCCATGGGACTGCAGATCTTCTACCCCGACTTTTTCGACGGCACCTGGTCTTACAGCCCGGACCCGCTCGAGTTTGAACACTATGGCCTCATCAACATCTACAAGGATGAGTCGATCTTCTACAATCGCTTTGGCTACCTGCAACCGGGTGTGCGCACCAAATTCGGCGAGCCCACCCGTTCCATGAAAGATTGGATCACCGGGGAAAACCTGGGCAGCAGATTGGGCGACTACCGAACCTCAGGCGGTCAGTTCGGCGCCTACAATGCCGTCTTCGGTCCCAGGGGAAAGGATGGTCAGCCTACCTTAATGTTCGATCCCATCACCGGTAAGATCGACCACGAGATTGCCAAACAATGGGAAAAGTATGACCTGAAAAAAGTACTGGAAAAGAACTGGAGCACCCTGGGTCCCAAACTGCAAGGGAAAATCTGGATCTGGACCGGCGACATGGACGACCTCTATTCCAACGTGGCGACCCGCTTCTTCGAGGCATTCATCGCCCAAACGAAAAACCCCCACTCGGATGCCATCATTCGCTTCACCCCCATGGCCGGACACTGTGAAGAGTTCAGCGATGACGATGTGATCAAAATGGTGGCGGAAAAAGCAGCTAAAAAACAATAGGGCCGCAACCCGAATCATCGTCTCCGGAATGTCAGACCTGCCCATCTGGCACGGATCCGGCAGGCGCTCTTCCTGTGCCTTTCCGCGATCCTTCTTTCCACAAAAAAAGGGAGGTCACCCGGGCCATGAAAATCGCCAAAAGCCTTATCTTTGGTGGTTGCGATCCCCGACAGGCTAAAAGCAGTCGACCGTTGAAAAGTGCGGCCGCCTTAGCGCGCATGACCAAAATTGAACAAACCACAAAACCCGGAACGATGAAGAAGATTGTCCTGTGTACCCTGTTGCTCCTGATCTCCTGGATGGGAGCCAAAAGTCAGCCACTGAACCAGAATTTTCCCTTCAGGGACCCCTCGCTGCCCATCGACCAGCGGGTGGATGATCTGATCAGCCGACTGACCCTCGAAGAAAAGGTGAGTCAGATGATGGACCGCTCCAAGGCCATCACCCGACTGGGGATCCCTGAATACAACTGGTGGAACGAAGCCCTCCACGGTGTCGCCCGGACAGGACTCGCCACCGTCTTCCCACAGGCCATTGCCCTCTCGGCCACCTTCGATGAACAGGCCATGCTGGAGACTTTTACCGTCATCAGCGACGAGGCACGCGCCAAGTACCACGACTACCAGCAAAAAGGGGAGACACAGCGGTACAAGGGCCTCAGCTTCTGGACCCCCAACATCAACATCTTCCGCGATCCGCGGTGGGGTCGCGGCATGGAGACCTACGGGGAGGATCCCTTCCTGACGGCACGCATGGGTGTAGCCGCCGTCAAGGGGTTGCAGGGCGATGATCCCAAATATTTCAAGAGTTTTGCCTGCGCCAAACATTTCGCCGTTCACAGCGGACCCGAATCCAGCCGGCACAGCTTCAATGCCGCGGTAGCCAGCCGCGACCTCTGGCAAACCTACCTGCCTGCCTTTGAGGCGTTGGTGAAGGAGGGAAATGTCCAGCAGGTGATGTGTGCCTACAACCGCTTCGAAGGACAACCCTGTTGCGGCAGCGACAAACTGCTGGTCGACATCCTGCGGAACCAATGGGGTTACAAGGGAATCGTCGTCTCTGATTGCGGCGCCATAGACGATTTCTACCAGATCGACAAGCGGACTCCACGCCACGATACCCATCCGGACGCACCTACCGCATCCGCGGATGCGGTCCTCCATGGCACCGATGTGGAATGCGGAGGCAGCTACAGGAGCCTTACCGAAGCGGTCAGCAAAGGGCTGATCAATGAAGCAGCACTCAACGTCTCGCTCCACCGTTTGTACAAGGGCCGTTTCCTCCTGGGGATGTTCGATCCGGATCAGATGGTCAAATGGTCCAAACTTTCGGTGGCTGAGGTCGATGGTGAACTGCACAGGCAACAAGCCCTGAAGATGGCCCACGAGAGCATAGTCCTGTTGAAGAATCAGAAAAACATCCTGCCGTTGAGCAAAAAGATCAAGACCATCGCGGTCGTCGGACCCAATGCTGCCGACTCGGTGATGCTTTGGGCCAACTACAACGGATTCCCGAAAAAGACCATCACCATCCTGAAGGGCATCCAGGAAAAAGTACCGAATACCCGGGTTCTCTATGAAAAGGGATGCCGCCATGCCGGTCCCTTCGATGCCGACAGCCTGAAGATGGTGGCCGACAAAGTCAAGGATGCCGACCTGATCCTCTTCGTCGGTGGCATCTCTCCCCGACTGGAGGGAGAGGAGATGCGGGTCACGGTGGAAGGATTCAAAGGCGGTGACCGCACCAACATCGAACTGCCCGCCGTTCAGAAGGCGTTGCTGAAGGCATTGAAGGCAACCGGCAAACCCCTGGTCGATGTGGTTTGCACCGGCAGCGCCCTGGCCTTGAACTGGGAAGAGGCCAATGTGGATGCACTGGTCAACGCCTGGTATGGAGGCGAGATGGCAGGTACCGCTGTCGCGGATGTGCTCTTCGGCGATTACAATCCTGGCGGACGCCTTCCTGTCACCTTCTACAAGAGTGCCGACCAGTTGCCCGACTTCGAAGACTATTCCATGAAGGGACGAACCTACCGTTTCATGACGGAAGAACCGCTCTATCCCTTTGGTTATGGCCTCAGCTATACCCGATTCACCTACGCTGCTCCCAAGACGGAGAAGTCATCCATCTGCAAAACCGACCATCTGTCGGTCACCGTCAAGGTGAAAAACAGCGGCAAATTCAAGGGAGACGAGGTGGTTCAGCTTTACCTGCACAACCCCAATGATCCCAAGGGACCGATCCGCTCACTGGTCGGATTCAAGCGAATCACCCTCAAAGCGGGAGAGAGCCGCGAAGTAACATTCGACCTGGCACCCGAAGCCTTCCGCTCCTTCAACGACACCTCCGGAAAATTCGAGATTCTTCCCGGTAACTATGAATTGGGATGCGGAGGAAACTCGGCTGCCCAATCGTTGCTGAAAACCTCTTTCGAAATCGCCAAATAAGCCCATTTGATTCAACCCTCCCAAATTCCGATGATGAAAAAAATCCTATTTGCAACAACCCTGATGCTGGCATGCACGCTGCAGGGCATAGTCGTGGGACAGACCACAGCACCCGCACGGGTGTTACCCTCGGCCAAGCAACTGGCCTACCAGGAACTCGAAATGGTCGGGTTTGTCCATTTCAACATGAACACCTTTACCGACAAGGAATGGGGATATGGCGACGAATCGCCCACCCTCTTCAATCCGGTAAAACTCGATTGCGAGCAATGGGCCAAAGCAGCCAGGGAGGCCGGTCTCAAGGAGCTGATCCTGACGGCCAAGCACCACGATGGATTTTGCCTGTGGCCCAGTGCCTACACCGAACACTCGGTGAAATTCAGTCCCTACAAAAATGGCAAGGGCGACATCGTGAAGGAATTTACCGAGGCTTGCGCCAAATACGGACTGAAAGCCGGGCTCTATCTCTCTCCCTGGGACAGGAACCATGCCGATTACGGGAAGGCTGCCTACACCGAATATTACAAGAAGCAGCTGACCGAACTGCTTTCGAACTACGGGAAGATCACCGAGGTTTGGTTTGACGGAGCCAACGGTGGCGATGGCTATTATGGTGGCGCCCGGGAGGTGAGAAAGATCGACAAGCTCTCCTACTATCCCTGGAAAGAGATCCGTGAAATCGTCTACCGTCTGCAGGCCGAGGCGCTGATCTTCTCCGATGCCGGTCCCGACATCCATTGGATTGGTAATGAACGGGGGATCGCCGGAGAGACCTTTTGGAGCACCATCGATCCTTCCGGTCTGGTGGTAGGTGACAGCGATTCGGATTACCTCAACACGGGCGACTACTTTGGAACGAAATGGATGGTAGGTCAGTGTGATGTCTCCATCCGCAAGGGTTGGTTCTTCCACAACACCGATGATGAGACCGTCAAGACACCGGCGCAATTGGTAGACCTCTATTACAAATCGGTGGGGAGAAATGCCGTCTTCCTGCTCAACATCCCCCCCAACCGGGATGGCCTATTCGCCGATAAGGATGTGGCCAATCTGAAGAAATTCAGGCAGATCCTGGACAACACATTCAAAAACAACCTGATCGCAGGAGCCAAGGTGACCGCCTCTTCGTCGGCTGCTGGCAGCGATCCCTCCCGTGTAACCGACCATCGGCCTGACACTTACTGGAAGGCAGGCAGCGCAGACCAACCGGTCTCGCTGGAGATTCCGCTGGATGCAACCAAAAAGTTTGATCGGATCCTCTTGCAGGAGCCGGTCAGCGAAGGCCAGCATATTGCCTCCTTCGACATCCAAATCCTTCGGGCCAAAGGGTGGCAGACCATCGCCGCCGGAACCAGCATCGGTTACAAGCGGTTGCTGCGCATCACACCGATCACGGGAAGCCGGCTGCGCCTCAACATCCGCCAGTCCAGGGAGGCCCCTGCCCTCTCTGAGATCGGCCTCTTCAAGGCTGCCGAGGGAGACATCAATTTCTGACATCCGATCCGATTCAAACCAAACTACCGATGATGAAAAAACTGGTTGTTGCGTGCATGATCCTGCTACCGTTGACCCTGATTGGAAAGGGCAATTCACCCGAACTCTGGTACAAACAACCGGCCAGGAACTGGACGGAGGCGCTTCCCGTCGGGAATGGCAGGCTGGGCGCCATGGTCTTTGGCGATGTTCACCGGGAGAACATCCAGCTGAATGAGGAGAGTCTCTGGGCCGGGGTTCCGATGAACAACAACAACCCAGAGGCGGCTGCCCACCTGGATGAGATCCGGCAGGCCATCTTCGACAAGCAGTTTGGCAAAGCCCTGGAGATGTCCAACAAATACATGGTCGGAACGCCGCCAAGGATCCGATCCTATCAACCGCTGGGCAATCTCTTCCTCGATTTCGGAAAGCGCGGGGAGCCCACCCAATACCGCAGGTCATTGCATCTGGCTGATGGACTCTCCCTGACAGCATACACAGTGGATCAGAACTCCTTCAGGCAGGAAGTTTTCGTCTCTGCCCCGCAGGATCTCCTCTCGCTGCAAATCAGTGCCGGCAAACCCTTCGACCTCGACCTGGTGCTGTCGCGTGGGTTCGATCCCGCCACGGAAAGCAAGGGAAATGCAAAAAAGGCTATGCCCACCGATCCGCCTTGCGAAAACCATTATGGCCATGATACGGGAAGTTGCTGGTTCACCGGTCAGGTCATCGACCCGGCATCCCCGCTTCAGGGACCGGCAGGCAAGCACATGCGTTATGCAGCCATGGCACGAATCCTTGTTTGTGACGGACAGGCCCAACCCTACGATGGGGAAAACGGAGCCGGGTTTCATCTTCGGGGGGTCAAAGGTTTTACCCTGATTCTTACCGGTGCCACCGATTATCAGGCCGAAAAGATGGAGCTCGACGCCACAGCCGATCCCCTTCAGATCTGCCGCGGAATTTTGGAGAAGGCATCTGTGCTGCCGGTGAAAAAACTGAAAGAGAACCACATCCGCGACCACGGAGCCCTGTTCAACCGTGTGGAGCTCAGTCTTGGCGGGGAGCCCGATCTGGAGACGATGGCCACCGATGAACGGCTTGCACGGATGAAAGAGGGGAAGACCGACAACGGACTGCTCTCCCTCTACTTTCAGTACGGCCGGTACCTGCTGATGAACTCCTCACGTGCTCCCGGCAAACTGCCGGCCAACCTGCAAGGAATCTGGAACGACCTGTACCAGGCACCCTGGAATGCCGATTTCCACACCAACATCAACCTGCAAATGAACTACTGGCCGGCAGAGGTATGCAATCTTTCGGAGACCGTTGATCCGCTGTCCGCCTTCATGGGTCGGGTCGCCATCAAAGGAGCCGTCACTGCCCGGGAGACCTACCACGCACGGGGCTGGACCATGCACCACCTGACCGACCCCTTTGGATCGACGGGGGTGATGGATGGTGTATGGGGCATCACCCCGCTTGACGGACCCTGGATGACCTTCCCGCTTTTCGATCATTATGCCTATACGATGGATGAGACCTATTTGCGCGAAGTGGCCTATCCGCTGATCAAAGGGGCTGTCCTCTTCGCCCTCGACTATCTCGTGCTTTCGCCGGAGGGATATCTTGTCACCAACCCCTCCCATTCGCCCGAGAACTCCTTCTATGTGCCCAACACCAACAAAAAGGAGAGTTCTCAACTCTGTTATGCCCCTACCGTAGACATCCACATCCTCAACGCCCTCTTCAACAACTTCACCCAGGCAGCGGGCGTGCTAAAGCTGGACGCCGAGCTTGCCGCCAAGGTCAAGGAGGCGCAAAGGAAACTGCCACCGCTGAAGGTGACCCCGATCGGAACACTGCAGGAATGGATGGAAAACTATGAAGAGGTGGATCCGGGACACCGGCACATCTCGCACCTGCTGGGCCTCTACCCGCTTCATCTCATCACGCCTAAGGAACCCGTTTACTTTGAAGCCGCCAAAAAGACCCTGGCCCGCAG